>DATCWW010000085.1:0-11068 GCA_036566145.1 Gemmatimonadales bacterium | reverse complement strand
CGACTCGAGCGCCGCGGCCGCCGAGGACGTGGCCAAGACGATCCAGCAGATCCGGAGTCAGACCCGGAACGTGATCCAGACGATGGTGGCGGGGTCGGCCAAGGTGGAGGGCATCGAGAGCGTGGCCACCGCCGCGGCCCGCGCGCTGGAGGAGATCTCGGAGGCGGTGGACCAGGTGCACGGCGCCGCGGGGAACGTGGAGCGGGAGGCTGCGGCGAACCGGGAGATCGTGGAGCAGCTGGGCCGGCGCACCCAGGAAGTGAGTCAGGCCGCCACGGAGCACGCCTCGGCGAGCGAAGAGGTGACGGCCGCGGCGGAGGAGCAGAGTGCCAGCACGGAGGAGATGGCTTCCGCGGCCGGCGATCTGCTTCAGGGGGCGACCCGACTCACCTCCCTGATGCAGCAGTTCAAGACCTGACCAGGGCGGCGGGCCTCGGCTAGCGCCGCTTGGCCTTGGCCGCCTTCTTGACCGCCTTCTTCTTGACCGCCTTCACCGGGCGCACCGTCTTGGCCTTGGCGCGAGCCTTGGCCTTGAGCGCCTTTTCCCGATCGGCTGCCCGCTCCACTCGCCGCTGCTCCGCCAGATGGACCTCCTGCAGCAGCCGATCGCCCTCATCCTGACCCAGCAGCCCTCGGCGGGTGGCGTACTTCACCAGCTCATCAGCGTCGGCGACATTGAATTCGGACAGTCGGGAGGCGGAGCGGATGATGTTGCTCAGGGCGTCAGCGACCGGGCTTCGCAGGACGTTGGCGATGCCGGGCAACGTCTCCAGCAAGGTCGAGATCTGCGAACCGCCAAGTTCTGAAACCACAATGACCTCCTTCGCCAACGCGTCCGGGGTGACGGGGGCGGCTGCCCCACGCAGCCGAATCTTCGCACCCCCGAAGCCGATTGGCTAGTAGTAGCATGTGCTACCTATTCGATTCGCATACAGCACCGCCCCGAGAGCGCTGCCCTCGGGGCGGTGGGAGCCGCCGATGACTGATCTTCAGCGAATCACGATCTCCCCCCGCTCGTCGTAAGCGCGGTGGGTGAGACAGAAGTACCGGTACGTGCCCGTCGGCACTGTCGGGACTACCACTCGGTACGTCATCCCGGTGCGCACCAGGAGGGGGCCGCTCAGTTCCGCGGTCCGGTGCGGCAACGCGTCGCTCCAGGCCTGCCGAGTCGCCTCGTTCATGGTGCCGGGCTCGAGGGCGATGTTGTGGGGCGCGCCGCTCACGACTCGAAACAGGAGCACGTCCCCGGGCTTGACCTTGATCGAGGCGGGCTCGAACCGATAGCTCTCGGCGCCCGGATCCGCGACCAGGCGGATTTCCCGCAGCTCCTGCGCCGAGGCATGCGTGCCGGACGCGATTGCGACGCATACAACGGTTACGACGCTCGCGATCCACCTTTGCGCCCGCACCAGGGGTTCCCTACATTCCGAAGGACGAGCGGAGCCGATCACGTCTGCCACCCAGGCTCCGCCGGGAAGGTGCAGCCGTGGGACGTCGGGGTATCAAGGAATACCGCGCACCGGAAGCGCTCGTACTGATCGCCGCGGATCGGGACCAGAAACCGCTCGTGTGCCCCTCCTGCAACGCCAGCAGCATCGAACGAGTCCCCCAACGCTCCCTTGACGACGCCGCCGGTGGCCGAATCACGCTCCATTGCGCCTCCTGCGGTCGGACCGCCGTGTACATCGCCCGCACTCTCAGCCGCTCCTCGCTGCCCGAAGCTCCCCGCCCCCATCCTCACTGACCGCACCTAGCGAGGCGTGGTGAAGATCCGGCCCCACCGCACCGCGGTGAGCATCGGCCACGATCGCCAACTGGCGTTGTCGTAGCTGTAATAGACCACCAGCGGACGCCCGCGCACGTTCGCTCGAGGCAGAAAGCCCCAGTAGCGGCCGTCGTAGGAGCTGTCGCGGTTGTCGCCCATCATGAAGAACGAATCGGCCGGCACGGCGATCGGCCCCCAGTCCTGGAGATCAGGCTGGTAGCTGGCCGTGTCGCGCCCGACCACGTGCGGGAGCTGCCACTGCCGCATCTTGGCCCGCTGCATCGGATCCTCCGACCGGGTCGGATCGCCGTGCAGGGCGTAGGGCTCGTCCACCCGCTTGCCGTTGCGGTAGAGGACGCCGCCCTCCATGGCCAGGGTGTCGCCCGGCACGCCGATCAGGCGCTTGACGACCTTGAGCCCCTCCTCCTCGACCGAGTCGAAGACCAGGATGTCGTTGCGCCGGGGTTCCCGGACCGCGGGAAGCCGCGTCTTGACCAGCGGGACCTCGGCGCCGTAGAGAGCCTTGTTGACGAACAGGAAGTCTCCGATGAGCAGGGTGTTCTCCATGCTGCCGGAGGGAATCCGGAACGCCTCGACCAGGAAGGTCCGCAGGAAGAACCACACCACCAGGGCCACGGCGATCGACTTGGTCCACTCCCAGAGCCAGCTCAGGAAGGGCCGGGAGGAGCCGGCGGGTGCCGCGGGTCGGGGGCTCGGGGGGGCCGAGGAGGGCTGGGTACTGCGTGCGGTCATGCGCGGATCCGTCGTACGGGAGGTGTGCAATATAGCCCCTTTTGCGGGGTCACCCGGCGCGAATCGCCTCCAGGACCTTGCCCGGATGCAGCGCCGCGTTGGCCACCCGGGCCCAGTGGCGTCGTACCCGGCCATCGGGACCGATCCAGACGGTCGAGCGGATCACGCCGGTCACCTTTCGGCCGTACATGGTCTTCTCGCCGTACGCGCCGTAGGCCCGCATGACCGACCGGTCGGGGTCCGACAGCAGGGTGAAAGGCAAACGGTACTTCGCCGCGAAGGCCCGATGCGACGGCGCCGCATCGGGCGAGACGCCCAGCACGGTGACGCCGAGAGCGGCGAGCTTGTCCCACGCGTCACGGAAGCCGCAGGCCTCCTTGGTGCACCCCGGCGTGTCGTCGGCGGGATAGAAGTACAGCACCACGTTTCGGCCCCGGAAATCGTCGAGCGAGACCCGCCGGCCGCCGGCGTCCTCGAGACTGAATGGGGGAGGGGCGGTTCCGGGCTCCAGCACCTGGTCTCCTAGCTCGCGGTGTCCTTGCCGGCGGCCCCGGCGGCGTCCGCCTCGGGGGACGCCGGACGGGTCCGGTCGATCACCTTGGGCTGGACCGGAGCGCCTTCCGCCAACCGCTCCTGGCCCCCGACCACGACCTGCTCGCCCGATTCGACGCCGCTTCGGACTTCCACCAAACCCGGCGTACGCACTCCGAGCTCCACCTGGCGGCGGGTCGCCTTCCCGTTCTGCACCACCCACACGAAGCTGCTGCCCTGGATCGGCAGCACCGCGTCCTCGGCGATGATCACGGCCTGCGGGCGCACCGCGGTCGCGAGCCGGACCTCGATGAACATCCCGGCCTGCAGCTCGCGCCGGGGATTGGGCACCAGCGCCTTCACCGTGATGGTGCGCCCGGGAAGCTGAACCAGGGGATCCACGAAGTCCACCCGGCCGGTGAACTCCCGCCCCGTCAGCGCGGCCACCCGGAAGGTCACCTGCTGCCCCACCTTGAGCTGGTCGGCATAGCGCTCTGGCACCTGGAACGCGGCCCGCTGGGGCGAGACGGTCTGCACCATGACCAGCGGGCTACTGGTCGTTACGTAGTCACCCACGCTCACATGGCGCTCGCCCGCGACTCCGGCGAACGGTGCCCGCACGACGGTGCGGTCGAGCCGGACCTTGAGCAGCGCGAGCTGGGCTTCGGTGCTGCGGGAGGTGGCCTCGGCGTGCTCGAGCTCCGACTGGCTGGAGGCCTTCTGCCCCAGCAGCTCCCGGGTGCGCGCGAGCGACTGGCGGGCGAGATCCCGGTCGGCCTCGGCCCGGGCCACTTCGGCCCGCAGCTCGGCGTCGTCCACCTTGAAGAGCGGGGCACCCCGGGCCACCGCGGCACCCTCCCGCACCAGGATCTCCGCGATGCGGCCCTCGATGTCGGGGCGAAGCTCCACCGATTGCATCGCCTCGACCTGGCCGGTCGCCAGAATCGCGTCCACCACGGTATCGGAGCGCGCCGCGACGACCTCCACCGGCATCGGCGGCATCCCGCCCCCACCCCCCGCGCCGGCGGCGGCGCCCTTCGACTTGCCTTCCGCTCCGTTACAGGCGACGGCCGCCGCGCCCAGGAGCAGGGCGGGCAGCAGGTGCGGCCTGATGGTGTGCGTCGGTTTCACGAGGCATTCCCGGAAAAGAGTCGGCGGCCCAGGATCGCCTCCAGCCCGGCGAGTGCCAGCCGGGTCTGGTAGCGGGCCTGGACCAGGTCGGCTTCCGACTGCGCCAGGTTCACCTGCGCGTCGAGGAAGTCGAGGATGGTGCCGGCGCCGGAGCGATAGCGCAGCTCCTGCATCCGGTAAGTCTCCCGGGCCACGGTGACCGCCACCCGGGCCAGCTCCACGGCCGCCCGAAGCGCATCGTACCCGTCGTAGGCCCGGGTCACGTCGCGCCGGACGGCGCCCTCGAGGTCGTGGCGGATGGCTCGGGCCACGTCGCGATCGACCCGGGCCTGGCTGGCGGCGATCTCGCGCTGCCCGTCGTTCCAGAGGGGGAACGACACGCTGAACGTCAGCGAGCTGATGTTGGCCGCGCCGGGGAAGATCTGGGTGTCGTAGCGCTGGTGCAGCCCGCCGATGCTGACGGTCGGGAGATAGTCGCTGCGCTGGGACTTGAGCATCGCGTCCGCCGCGCGCTCGTTGGCCTGGGCGGCCCGGTATTGGGGACCCTGGTCGAGGGCGGAGCGCAGCGCTTCGCCCATGGTGATCGGAAGCGGGGGCGCGGGCGCGCTATCGAGCGGCGCCGCATCCACCGGGCCCGCGACGCCCACCCGGCGCCCGAGATCGAGCCGGGCGGTCCGGAGCGCGTTCTGCTGGCGCAGCACGTCCACCTGCGCCCGGGTGAGCTCCAGCACCAGCTGAAGGGAGTCGGTCGGGACGGCGGCGCCGGAGGAGACCCGGGCGCGGGCCACCGCGAGCCCCTCCCGCGCTCGCGCCACCCGCTCGTCGGCCACCCGCTTGAGCTCCTGGTTCACCAGCACGTCGTAGTAGCTCGACTCGGTTTCCAGCGCCGCCTGGAAGCGCTGCTCGACCTCGCCCGCCTCCGCGCTGGCGAGCTCGGCCTTGGTGCGGCCCAGCTCGGCGAACTTGCGGACGCTGAAGATCTCGTAGTTCGCGGTGGCGCGGCCCACCACGAGGGTGCTGGTGGGCACCGCGGGATTGGCCGGGTTGAAGAAGTCCTGGGAGTACTTGGTCTCATCCAGGCCGACCGAGACGGACGGGAGGATGAAGGTCAGCATCGCGGCCCGCCGGGACCACTCGGCGTTGTCGATCCGTCCCAGCGCCTGGACGTAGTCGGGATCGAGCTGCGCCGCACGGCGGAGCGCATCGCTCAGCGTCACCTGCGGTACCGTGTCCTGGGCCGGGACGGCATCGGCCGCGGCGGCCTGGAGCGCGAAGAGGAGGGCGAGCATCATTCCGCCTCCGCCGGCGCCAGCTCGCCGTGCCGGGCCGGGGCCCGCTTCCGGACCCGGGCCAGCGCGGCGTCGAAGAGCACGTAGACGACCGGCACCACAAACAGGGTGAGCAGGGTGGAGAACAGGAGTCCCCCCACGATGGCGAACCCGAGCGGACGGCGACTCAGCGAGCCGGCGCCGAGCCCGAGGGCGATCGGCAGCGCGCCCATGATCGTGGCCACCGACGTCATCAGGATGGGACGCAGCCGGATCCGCCCGGCCTCCAGCGCCGAGGCCACCGTGTCGAGCCCGCGCTCCCGAAGCTGGTTGATGTATTCCACCAGGAGGATCGAGTTCTTGGTGACCAGCCCGATGAGCAGGATCATGCCGATCTGGCTGTAGACGTTGATGGTCGAGCCCGCGATCAGCAGGGTGAAGAGCGCGCCGGTCACCGCGAGCGGCACGGCCAGCAGCACCGTGAAGGGGTGCACCAGCGACTCGAACTGGCTCGCCAGCACCATGAACACCACGACCAGCGCCAGCACGAACGCGAAGTAGAGCGACGAGCCGCTCTCCTCCAGCTCGCGCGACTCGCCGGCCAGCGCCGTGCTGCTGCCGCGGGGAAGCACCTCGGCCGCGATCCGGTTGAGCGAGTCGAGCGCCTCGCCCAGGGTGAAGCCCGGGGCCAGGCCGGCGGTGAGGGTGGAGGCGCGCACCCGGTTGAAGTGGTTGAGCTCCCGGGGACCCACCCCTTCCTGCACGTTGGCCAGCGCCTCGAGCTTGACCAGCTCCCCGCCGCGCCCCCGGACGTACAGCCCGGTCATGTCGCTCGGCGTGGCCCGGGCCCGCGGATCGAGCTGCACCATCACGTCGTACTGCTTGTTGTTGCGGGTAAAGGTGCTGGTCTTGTTGCCGCCCAGCAGAACCTGGAGCGTGGTGGCCACGTCGGCCACCGGCACGCCGAGGTCCTCCGCCCGGTCGCGATCGAAGGTCACGGTGAGCTGCGGCTTGTTGACCCGGAGGTCGCTGTCCACGTTGATCAGCCCCGCCACCTGGCGGGCCCGGGCGAGCAGGGTGTCGTTGCCGCGCGCGAGGGAGTCGAAGTTGGGGTGCTGGATCACGAAGTTCACCGGGTTCCCGAACCCGAACGCCGGCGGATTGTTGGCGAAGGCGAAGATCCCGGGGATGGCGAAGAACTGGGGCTGCACCTCGCCGATGATCTCCTGCACCGACCGGGTGCGGGAGGACCAGTCCTCCAGGTTGGTGAAGATGATCCCCCGGCTCACCCCGTCTCCGATGTTCACCACGCTGAAGTAGCTTTCCACGCCCTTGGTCTTGGCCAGGATCGCCTCGGCCTGCCGCTGGTAGCCGTCGGTGTAGGCCAGCGAGGACCCCTCGGGCGCGATGATGAAGTTGAAGAACCAGCCGCGATCCTCCGGCGGGACGAACTCCCGCTTGAGGCCGCGAAAGGCGAACACCGCCCCGACGGTCACCGCGACCGCGAGGCCGACCACCGCCAGCCGGTGGCGCAGAGCGAAAGCCAGGGCCCGGGCGTATCCCCCGGCCAGGCTGTTGAAGCCCTGCTCGAGAGCCCGATAGAGCACCCCGTGACGGGGTGGCACGCGCAGGATCTTGGCGCAGAGCATTGGCGTGAGGGTGAGCGCCACGAAGCCCGAGATGATCACCGAGCCCGCGACGGCGATGCCGAACTCGTTGAACAGGCGCCCGGTCGACCCCTTGAGGAAGGCGAGCGGGGTGAACACCGCCACCAGGGCGATGGTGGTGGCGATCACCGCGAAGGCGATCTCCCGGGTGCCGTTGGTGGCCGCCGTGTCCGGACTCTCGCCCAGCTCCTCCTGGTGCCGGTACGCGTTCTCCAGCACGATGATCGCGTCGTCCACCACGATGCCGATCGCGAGCGTGAGCGCGAGCAGGGTGAAGTTGTTGATCGAGAAGCCCAGGAAGTACATGATCGCGAAGGTGGCCACGATGGACGTGGGAATCGCGAGACCGGGGATGATCGTGGCGCGGAGATTCCGGAGGAAGACGAAGATGATCACCACGACCAGTCCCGCGGCGATGAGCAGGGTCTCCTCGGCCTCCTGGATCGACCGCTGGACGAAGATCGACTGGTCGAACGCGGTGTTGATGTGGACGCCGGGCGGGAGCGACTCCTGGATCCGGGGCAGCTCCGCCCGGATCAGCTTGGCCACCGAGATGATGTTGGACTTGGACTGCCGCACCACGCCGATCGCGACCGCCGGCGTCCCCTTGTAGCGCAGGGTGCTCCGCTCGTCCTCCGGCCCCAGCTCGACCCGGCCCAGATCGCGCAGCTTGACCAGCACCCCGTCGGTGTTGCTCACCACCAGGTCGGAGAACTCCTCCGGAGTCTTGAGCTCCCCCAGCGACCGGACGGTGAACTCGCGCCGCTCCGACTCGATGCGGCCCGCCGGCACCTCGACGTTGCGGCTCCGGATGGCCTGCTGGACGTCCTGGACGGTGAGCCCCCGGGCCGCGAGCTGGGAGGCGTCGAGCCACACCCGCATCGAGAAGCGGCGCTCGCCGAAGATGCGGGCCTGGCCTACCCCGGGCAGCGTCTGCAGCCGGCTCTTCACCAACCGGTCGCCGATATCGGAGAGCTGGAGCAGGTCGTAGTTCGCGCCCGAGAGCGCCAGCCAGAAGAACGGCTGCGCGTCGGCGTCCTGTTTGGCGACGACCGGCTCCTCGACGTCCTCGGGCAGCCGTTCGCGCACCCGGGCCACCTTGTCGCGGGTGTCCTGGGCGGCGGCCTCCACGTCGCGGTCGAGATTGAATTCGAGGGTAATGTTGCTGACGCCCTCCTGGCTCGAGCTGGTGAGGGTTCTGAGTCCCTCTACCGTGCTGAGCTCCTCCTCGAGGATGTCGGTGACCGCGGATTCCACGACCTGTGGGTTGGCGCCGGGCAGCACCGTGCTCACCGAGACGATGGGCGGATCCACATCGGGGAACTCGCGCACCGACAGCTGGAAGTACCCCAGCGCACCGAAGAGCACGAGGGCCAGGCTCAGCATGCTGGCGAGCACCGGCCGACGAATAGACAGGTCCGAGAGCTTCATAGGGTTACCTGCAGTAGTAGCGCCGCATACTGAGTGGAGAGACCAGGGCTGCCCGACCCGAGGCCCGTTGCCCTACGCAACGTGTCGCCGAGAGATTCACCTCTCGGCGTTAGATTGACGAATCACTGACATCTGTTTCGACGAATCCCGTCACCGGATCGTTCGTATGGCCCAGAAGCTCTCGTCGCGACAGGTCGCGCAGCTCGAGTACCTGCAGACCTTGCCGCAGCGGTTCCAGCGGATCCACGCCGTGATCGAGGAGATGTCCGCGCTGCGCGCCGACGACGTCGTCGTGCGCGGCCTGACCCGGCTGCTGGACGAGATGAAGGCGAAGTCGGGCGGGTTGAGCCTGACCGGCCTGGCGGACACCGCCGGCCTCATGTCGACGATGGCCCGGCGTGGGGGTGGCCTGCAGATGAAGGTGCGGGGGCTACGCGAGTTGTTCGGGAGCCTCAAGATCAACTACGAAGCGGCGCTGCGCTCGGCGACCACCCCCGAGGCAGGGCCCGCGCCGGAGCACTAGCTCCGGGGCCCTCCTCGGCGGGCCAGCGCGCGGTCGATCAGCGGCCCGGCCATGAGCACGATCATCGCGTTGACCACGACCCCGATGAGCGTCGAGACGAAGATCAGGGCACCGAGAATCAGGCCGGCGCCGATGGTGGCGAGCAGCACTCCGATCCAGTACATCGCGCCTCCGATGATGCGTCCGTGCCGTGGAAGGCCGTAGGTTAGCGTCCAACCACCTGTCCCGCAACCCGTTGGCTCACCCGAACGAGGCATTCATGCGCGCAACGCTTTCGACCGCCGTGCTCCTCGCGGCACTCGCGCTCCCGCTGGCCGCCCAGCAGAACGGCAACGCCCACTCGCACGACGATCCCGATCATCCCGCCGCGGGCGGTGGCGCCATGCCCGCGGGGTGGTCGGTCCGCGCCGACCGCGGCGACGCCAGCGGCGCGGCGGTCAGCCAGGAGCAGGGCGGTCTGCACGTGGTGACCGGCCCTGCAATCATCCTCTACCGCGCGGACAAGAGCGGCAAGGGACCCTTTCATACACTGGCGACCTTCACCCAGACCAAACCCTCGGCCCACGCCGAAGGCTACGGCCTCTTCTTCGGTGGCAAGTCGCTCGAGGGCAAGGACCAGCAGTACACCTACTTCCTGATCCGCCAGGACGGGAGCTATCTGATCAAGCGGCGGGAGGGGGAGAAGACCACCGACGTCAGCAAGGGCTGGGTGACCAGCGTGGCGGTCAAGAAGGCGGGCGCCGACGGCTCGGCCACCAACTTGCTCGAGGTGGACCACAAGCAGGACCCGAGCAAGTTCCGCTTCCTGGTGAACGGACAGGAGGTGTACTCGGCGGACGCCAAGACGATCCAGGCGGACGGGGACGTGGGACTTCGGGTGAACCACAACCTGGACGTGCGCGTCGAGGGGTTCGACGTGCACCGCTGAGCCCGCCTCAGCCGGCCCGGCGGCCCTCCGCCTCGAGCATCCGGTCGGCGGCGTAGCCCACCACGCCGTCGCCGTCCCGGGCCAGACGCTGCAGGGTCGTGACACCGTGGACATTCCCGGCCAGTCCCAGCGCGGCGACCGCCGCGAGGCGCTGGCCGGTGCTGTATCCGCTGCGGCGCAGCAGGCCCCGCCCGGTGAGGGCGATCTCGGCCAGCGCGGCACAGGCACCGGCGCTGCCGATCGCGCCGAGCTCCGCGACCATTCCCTGCCAGGTATCGCGGTCTCGCTCGTCCCTGACCGCCGTGATCAGCAGCTCCGCCAGCTCGCCGCCACGCCAGGTGGACACCGCCTGGCCGGCGGCGGCACGGGTCCGGGCCGACGGATGGCGCAGCGCCTGGCGCAACGGGATCGCGACCGGGAACCCATGCAGCTCGCCCAGGGCGTGCAGCGCCGCGGCGCGGACCAGCTCGTCGGGATGCTCCACCAGCGCCGAGAGCAGTCCCACCGCGTCGGGAACTCCGAGCCGGGCGAGAATGGCCGCGCCATGCCGGACCTCCCGCGAGTCCGCGCTGCGCAGCATCGGCCGCACCATCCGGTACGCCTCCGGCATCCCGCCCAGGACGTCATACACGAACACCCGCACGCCCAGGGCCTCGCCGCGGCGAAGACGGTCGATCAGCGCCTCCACGGCGTCGAGTCCGATCCAGCGCAGCACGTCCGCCGCCGCCGTGCGCAGGCCGAGGTCGTGCTCGGCCACCTCGAGGATGCCGTCGACGGCGCCGCGGGGGATCCCGCGGCGTACCTCGATGCCGAACATCCGCCGCTCGACCTCGGGGACGCGCGGCGCCAGGCGAGCGAGGCCGTGCGCCGCGTGCAGCGCCTCTTCCCACGACTCGGTGCGCGAAGCCCAGGCGAGCGCGTCGCGCAGCCGGGCGATCTGCGCCTGCTGATCGCGCACCAGATGCAGGCGGCGCTCCCCCGTGCTGCGGCGGTCGATGCCTCGCCGCCGCTCGATACCGCGGAACCGCCCGTGAGTCTGGCGACGGCGCTCCTCGAACTGCCGTCGCTCGA
>DATCWW010000079.1:0-5237 GCA_036566145.1 Gemmatimonadales bacterium | reverse complement strand
GCGCCGCCGCATGCGCGCGCCGGCGAGCCGCCGCTCGACCGTCGCGGCCAGGTTCGCGGGATCCGTGAGCCGGGGTGCCTTCCGTCCCATCGCGACGGTCGCCTGCACCAGCGCGAGCTCGCGGCGACAGTCGGCACAGCCGGCGAGGTGCGCCGCTTCATCGGGGGTCCAGCGAGATCGCCCGTGCACCACCTCGGGCATGCGATCCGACAGCCGCGCGCACCCGCTCATCCGACCAACTCCTTCAATCGCTTCACCGCGTGATGGTAGTGAACCCGGGCGGCACCCGGCGTGGTGCCCAGCGCCGCGGCGATCTCCTCGTAGGACGTTCCCTCCTGCGCCCGCAGCAGGAAGACCTCGCGCTGGAGCCTCGGCAACCGGCCCAGCTCCGCTCTGAGTCGCTCCTCCAGCTCCCCGGCGGCCAGCTCGGCGTCGGGGTCCGCGCGGTCGGGCAGGTCCCGGTCCTCCAGTGAAATCACCTCGCGGCCCTTGCGCCGGCGAAAGGCGTCCCGCGTCAGATTGCCCGCGATGGTGAAGAGCCAGCTCCGGAAGGACGCCTCCCCCCGCCAGCGGTCGAGCCCGCGGAAGGCGCGGAACAGCGTCTCCTGCACCAGATCCTCGATATCCGCGGCCAGCGCCCCGGAGCTGTACAGAAACCGCGCGACCGCCGGGCCGTGCCGGCGGACCAGCTCGGACGCCGCCCGCTGGTCGCCGTGCCGGTAGGCGGCGACGAGGGCTTGGTCGGAGGGCTCCGGCAGGGGCGCTGGGGTCATCCGGAGGAGGCTGACGTCGGGTGTTCGATTTCGTTAAGCCGGGCTATCTTAGCCCGATGCGACGACCCAGGATCATCGCCCACCGCGGCGCGTCGGGGTATGAGTACGAGAATTCCCGAGCCGCGTTCCGGCGCGCCCTGATGCTGGACGCCGACGGGGTGGAGCTCGACATCCACGCCACCAGCGACGGCGCGATCATCGTGCACCACGATGCCGAGATCCCCGGCGTCGGCCCGATCGCGGCTCTCACCCGGGAACAGGCCCGCCAGCTCCGGCTGCGCAACGGCGAGCTGCTGCCGCTCCTGTCCGAGATTCTCGATCTCGTCGGGGACAAGGACGTCTGGGTCGAGGTCAAGGGCCTGCCCGAGCAACACGACGATCGGCTCCTCGCGGCCCTGGATGCCGGCCCGGCGCCTGAGCGCTACGCGGTCCACAGCTTCGACCACCGCATCATTCGCCGGCTGGGCCAGCGCCGCCCGTCGCTTCGGCGCGGCATTCTGCTCTCCGCCCGATTGGAGGATCCCCTCTCGGCGATGGAGGCGGTCGGGGCGAGCACGTTGTGGCAGGAATGGGGGCAGGTCGATCACGATCTGGTGACCAGGGTGCACGCCGCCGGCGGCACCGTCATCGCGTGGACCGTGAACGAGATCGGAGACCTTGAGCGAATGGCCCGGCTCGGCGTGGACGGTCTCTGCGGCAATTACCCCGATCGAATCCGGGTGGCCATCGCGGCCCGGGTGGAGGAAGGGCTGCGGGCCTAGACCGAGCTTGCCGACGCGCCCTCGGCGCGCTGGCGCTTGGCCTCTTTGACCTGCGCTTCCAGCCGCCCGATTTCTTTGGCCAGGTCATCGAGCCGGAGCAGCAGGGCGTCGATCCGGCGCGGATCGGCTTCGCCGCCGCGCTCGCGGCGATGGACCAGCAGGCCGAGATCCCGGGCGACGTGGTCCTGCTTGCGGCGGACCCGGAGAAGCTCGATCTGGAGCTTCCCGTCATCGATGGCCCACTGCGCCTTCCGGCCGAAGGCCTCCAGCTCCTGGTTGAGTCGGTCGAACAGCGTGGATCGCTTCATGCCACCTCCCTCGTTCCCAAGATAAGCAGAAAGGGGCGCGACCACGTCGCGCCCCTCGGACCCTCGGTTGCGGCCAGCGTCAGGAGGCGGCTGCCTCGACCGGATAGACCGAGACCTTCTGCCGATCCTTGTCCCGGAACTCGAACCTGACGACCCCGTCGACCAGGGCGAAGAGGGTGTCGTCGTTGGCCCGCCGGACGTTCTTGCCGGCGTGGAACTTGGTGCCCCGCTGCCGGACCAGGATGTTCCCCGCCACCACCCGCTCGCCGCCGTAGCGCTTGACGCCGAGGTACTGGGGGTTGCTGGTCCGCCCGTTCCGGCTGGAGCCGACGCCTTTCTTATGTGCCATGACTGCCTCAGCCCAGCTTCAGGTCGGTAATGCGGACCTCGGTGTAGCGCTGCCGATGCCCGGTCTTGCGGCGGTAGTTCTTCCGCCGCTTGAACTTGAACACGTAAATCTTGGGCGCCTTGGCCTCCCCCACCACCTCCGCGGTGACCGAAGCGCCGGCCACCAGCGGCGTCCCCGCCCGAATGGTCTCCCCGTCGGAGGACAGCAGCACCTCGTCGAAGGTCACCTTGGAGCCCGCCGCGGCGTCCATCAGCGGCACCCGCAGGGTCTTGCCCTTTTCCGCCCGAAACTGCTTGCCGAGGGCCCGAAAGATCGCGTACATGGGTTGAAATCCGTAGCCAGAAGGTTGCCAGGTCGCTAGCCCACAAACATATGTCGGGAACAGCTTTGCCGCAAGCTCCGGGGGGCCTGCCTACAGGTCAACCCGGACCTCGACCCCGAGATAGCGGCTTTCAGCACGGAAGAACTGTCGTTGGGTCGACAGCCCGCTGTGCCCGATCAGCGCGAACCCGACCTCCTTACCTCCGGGCCCCGTCTCCAGGCTGACCCCGACCTTGGACGAGGTGCTGACCCGCCACGCGGTCGCCGCATTCGCGTCGAAGAAGAGCCCCAGGACAGGGTGCATCCGACTCCCCAGCAGTCCGCCGGAGACGCGCGACCGAAAGTCCACCCCGAGCGAGCTACCGGGGCGCCGGAGACCGAGCCCGTCGCGGAGGGTGTAACTGAGTCCCCCCGTGAGTCGCCAGGGGCCGCTGGCATAGCTCGCCCACCCGACCGCCACCTCCCTGGTCCAGTCCAGCCGTGTCGCGTTGAAGTGGTCCTCGTACTCGTCGCCCAGGTGGCTGCTCTCGTGATAGAGCTCGAGCGTGAAGGCCCACGCCTCGACGGTGGCGGTGCCGTTGAAGCCGACCACCCAGTCGTTGCTGATGAGCGCGCTCTTGGAATCGGAGAGGCTGAAGCGGGCGTACACCTGGGAGCCGAAGCCGAGCGTGATCGGCCGCTGGCCCTGCTGGAGGGCGAGCACCGGAACGTTCTCGCCCAGGGCGACCTCGGCCTCACCTTCGTTGCCGAAGCGGCTGTCGCCGTGCCGGGCGGACAGGAGTCGGCCTACCAGGCCATGCACCCGCGGCGAGGCCTCGGGCAGCTCGAAGCTGGGGACCTGGGGGAACAATCGCTGTTGCGCCTCGAGGCTCGTCGCGCGCCCAAGCAAGAGTGCAAGCGCGAGCGCGACGCACGGGCGCGCGCCACTGCTTGACATCGCCTCCCAGTCCTCAGAATTTCCGCGCCAATGACCGCCAGGACGCGTTGCTGGGCGAATCTTGGCGTTCGTCCGATCGCGGCGCAACGGGGGCCGTGACGGCGTTCCTCGATGGGGAGTTGCACAGATGTTCGCGAGCGTACTACTGGCCGTCGGGCTGGCCTCCGGCGCTCAGGGCCTACCGCCCGAGCCGACAGTGACCATCGCGCTGGACTCCAGCCGCAAGGAAGTGGTGATTACCGCCGGACCGTTCGACCTGCCGAACATGCCGCCGATGGAAGATCCCGCCATGATGGATTTCGGGATGGCGCACGACATCCCGATCCAGCAGTTCGACTGGCCGATGGATTCGTGGTTCCGCGGGTTCCACCTGGCGATGGTGGATGGGCACGGGCGCCCGGTTCCGCGCCGCGTGCTCCACCACATGATCATGGTGAATTTCAGCCGTCGCATGTTGCTGTACGAAGGGCCCGAGCGGGTCATGGGCGCCGGTACCGAGACCGACGACGTCGTAGTGCCGAAGTCGATCGGCGTACCGATGAAGGCCGGGATGCGTCTCGGGATGTACGTGGCCTGGCACAACTCGACCGGGAAGGACCTGCACGACGTCTACATGAAGCTGACGATGCTGTGGACGCCGAAGAATTTGAATCCGCAGCCCGTGAACGCGATGCCGATCTACATGGACGTGAACCTCACGGTGGGCGGGCACAATACCTTCGACGTGCCCCCAGGCAGATCGGAAAAGGCGCACGAGTTCACCATGCCGGTGAGTGGGCGGCTGCTCGGCGTGGGCGGCCATCTGCATGACTACGGCGTGGCGGTCAGACTGGAGGACGCGGAGACCGGCAAGGTGCTCGCCGCAGTGAAGGCGACCCGCGACTCGGCAGGCAAGCTGGTCAAGGTGGGCCGGAAGCTGTTCGGCGTGACCGGCGCCGGCCTCAAGCTGAAGGCCAATCACCGCTACCGGGTGGTGGGCGAGTACGACAATCCGACCAACGTCACCGAGAAGCGTGGTGCCATGGCCCACATGTCCGGCATCTTCGCGCCCGACGACATGACCAAGTGGCCGGCGATCGATCCGCACAACCCCGACTACCTGCGGGACCTGGTGTCACTGCAGGTGCGCGGAACCGATGAGGATTCGGCCGAGGCCCACGGTGGTCAGGACATGGGCGGCGCGGGCCGGGTGCAGGGTCCGCACGACATGCAGGGCGGCAACGGCGGCGAGACGGCGCAGGCCGGCGAGGATCACAGCGGCCACTAGTTCGGCGGCAGGGCCCCCGCGTCGTCGGATATGATGCGGCGGGCCCCCACCCAGCGCTGATACCACCAGCGGCCGTAGGGATCGTCCCCGCTCAGCAGGCTGACCTGCACCCCGCGGCTGGCGCTGTGGATGAAGCGGCCGTCGCCGAGGTAGAGCCCCACGTGCGTCACTGGGCCACCCCGGTTGGAGAATGTCAGCAGGTCACCCGGCGCGAGCGACTCGACTTTCCGCTTCACTTCCCTTCCCTCGCCTGCCTGCGCCGCGCTGGTCCGCGGCAGCGTGATCCCGTGCTCGGCATAGGCATGCTGGATCAGCCCCGAGCAGTCGAACCCGCCACCGTCCTCCCCGGTGCCACCCCACTGATACGGCCGGCCCATGGCGTCGGTCGCCGTCGCGATCACGGCCTGACGCAGTGCCGAAGCTGCGGTGCGATGTCCCCCGGCGGCGTCCGGCACGGGCGATCGCTCCACCGGCAGCGGCGGAGCGGCGGCCGGCGCCGGCTTGGGGTGGCCGCCGCCCCC
>DATCWW010000046.1:0-3643 GCA_036566145.1 Gemmatimonadales bacterium | reverse complement strand
CCGGCCGAAGCGGTCCGCGCGGGCGGCTACTACCTGCTGATACCGAACGCCGATCTCGATCCCACCGTTGCCGACCGGGTGATCCGATATCCGACGGTGCAGGAAGTGGGGCCGGTCTCCTGCCCGTCACCCTGACTCGGTGGCGGCCATCCGGCGGCCGCGGTAGACTCCAGCTACCTCTTTCACGGGCATGACCATGGCGACCGTGCGCGACATTCTCTCCCGCAAGGGGACCGAGGTTGTCTCGGTCCCGCCCACGGCGACGGTCCTCGAGGCCGCGCGCCGGATGAACGAGCGCAGCATCGGCGGCGTCGTCGTGCTGGCCGACGGCGTGCTGGCCGGGATCTTCACCGAGCGCGACGTGCTTCGCCGCGTCGTGGTGCCGGAACGCCCGCCCGGCGGCACGACGGTGGCTGAGGTGATGACCACGCCGGTGACGACGTGCAGCTCCAGTACCAGGATCGAGGAGTGCGCCGCGCTGATGACCGACCGGCGGATCCGCCACCTCCCGGTGGTGGACGACGGCGTCCTCGGAGGGATGGTGACGATCGGAGACCTCCTGGCGTTCCAGCTGCGGGACCAGCAGGCGACGATCGAATACATGAACAGCCTGGTGTACGACGTGCGGTGAGGTTCCGCCTCGCGCTCCTCGCTACCACGGGCGCGCTCGCCTGCGCGGGTGAGCCGGCGCGCACCGACGCGCCGGCACGTCCGGCCGTCGAGTACCTCCCCATGACGGGTGGCGACCGGCTGCCGTTCTCCGCCGCCGCCCGGGTCGGGTCGATGCTCTATCTCTCGGGCCAGATCGGCAACGACAGCGCGCTGCGCCTGGTGCCCGGAGGGATCGGTCCCGAGACGCGTCAGACCATGGAGAACATCCGCGCGATTCTGGCGCGGAGCGGGGCGACCCTCGACGATGTGATCCGCTGCACGGTGATGATGGCGGACATGAAGGAGTGGGGCGCCATGAACCAGGTCTATGCCGGCTTCTTTCCCCGGCACCGGCCGGCGCGAAGCGCGTTCGGGGCCACCGGCCTCGCGCTGGGCGCGCGCGTCGAGATCGAATGCATCGCGCTGGTGCCGCCTGGCTGACCTACCTTCACAACCGGATTCCCATGCTCGCCTTGCTTCTGCTGGCCGCGCTTGCGGGCGCGCTGTTGCCGGTCCAGGCCGGGGTCAATGCCCAGTTCCGGACCACCCTGGGAGATCCGCTGGCCGCCACCCTGGTCTCTTTTCTGATCGGCAGCGCTGCGCTCGGAGTGGTGATGCTGGGTGCCCGGATACCCCTGCAGCTGGGCCCGGCGCTGGGTGGAGCGCCCTGGTGGCATTGGACCGGCGGCATCCTCGGCGCGGTGTACGTGGCGCTGATCATCGTGCTGGCGCCCCGGCTCGGAGCGGCGGCCCTGATCGCGGCGGTCGTGGCCGGTCAGATGCTGGCGTCGCTGGCGCTCGACCACTGGGCGCTGGTCGGGTTCGCGCCGCATCCGCTGTCGCTGCAGCGCGCGCTGGGAGCCGCGCTGGTGATCGGCGGCGTGGCCCTGGTCCGCGGCTGAGCCGGGGCGAACAGCCCGACTGGAGGCCGGTCCCGGCGCGCGGTAAGTTGGGGTGACCCCACACAGGAGCCATCGATGACTCTCGCCCTCCTGGCCGCGCTCGCGAGCGCCGCCTACGGCAACGGCGACTTCAAGTGCAACGGCAGCGGACTGTCCACCGACGAGCTGCTGCCCCGCGCCCGCGTGGCGCTCGAGCTCGCCGGAACCGAGCAGGTCGGCCCCGGCTCCGCCCCCGGCTGCGTGGCGATCACGGTCAAGTCCTTCGGTACTGCCCGCCTGGTGTGGCTGGTGCTGCGCGGCGTGGACGTGCCTCCTGACGCGGCCGAGATCGTGGTGATCAAGGAGCCGTCGGGCGGCGAGTCCTAGCCGGCGCTTACCGGTGGAGCTGATCGCTTCCACCACCGAGCGCACCACGGCCGTGACCGACCTGGTCCTCGCCCTCGCCGCGATCACCGCGGTCGTGGCGCTCGGGCGGCGGGCCGCTCCCTCGTTCGCCCGACACGTCTGGCAGGCGGCCTTGCTCGCGGCGGCGGCGGGAGCAGCGCTCGGTGCCGTGGCGCATGGGCTCGTCCTGTCGACCGAGACTCGCGAGCTCCTCTGGCAGCCGCTCTTCCTGCTGCTCGGCGTCACCGTGTCGCTGTTCGTGGTCGGAGCGGTCGCGAGCTGGCGGGGCGGCGCCACGGCCGGCCGGCTGCTGCCGCCGATGATGATCCTGGCGCTCCTCTTCTATCTCGCCACCCGCCTCACCGGAGGCGACTTCCTGGTCTTCGTGCTCTTTCAGGCCGGGACGCTGTTGTTCGCGTTGGCCGTATACCTCCGGCTCGGCGCGCAAGGAACTCGGGGCGCCGGACTGGTAGCCGCGGGCTTGGCCGTGACCCTGGCCGCCGGGGCGGTCCAGGCGATGGACGACCTTCAGGTCACCCTGGTCTGGCCCTTCGACCACAACGGCATCTATCACCTGGTCCAGCTCGTCGGCCTGGCCGTGCTGACCTGGGGGCTCACCCGTGTGCTTCCGCCCACGGCGGCCGGATGATGCGCCCGTTCAGCGACCACTTCTCCTCGCTCTCGTCCGCCTACGCGGTGCACCGTCCGGGGTACCCCGACGCGCTGTTCACGCTTCTGGCGGCACTGCCCGTCAAGCGCAAGCGGGTCTGGGACTGCGCCACCGGAAGCGGCCAGGCGGCACTGGGCCTCGCCCCCCATTTCGAATCCGTCCTGGCGACCGACGCCAGCGCGGCCCAGGTGCAGGCGGCCACACCGCATCCACGAGTCCGCTACGCCGTGGCACAGGCCGAGGCGGTGCCCTTCCGCTCGGGCACGTTCGATCTGATCGCCGTGGCGCAGGCGCTGCATTGGCTGGAGCTGCCGGAGTTCTACGCCGAGGCGCGGCGACTGCTCGCGCCGGGAGGGGTGGTCGCGGTGTGGACCTACGGACGGCATCACGTGGACGGCGGAGCGATCGACGAGGTGCTGGACGACTACTACGACCGCATCGTGGGGGCCTACTGGCCGCCGGAGCGGCGCTGGGTCGAGAACGGCTATCGCACCCTGCGCTTTCCGTTCGCCGAGGTGCCGGTCGCGCCGCCGCCGATGGCGGTGAGCTGGACGCTGGACGAGATGCTGGGATACATCGGCACCTGGTCGGCGACGGCCCGCTGCCGCACCATGACCGGCCTGGATCCGATGCCCGCCCTGACCGACCGACTGGCGCCGCTCTGGGGCGATCCCGCCGATCGTCGGCGCATCGAGTGGCCGCTCAGCGTCCGGGCCGGCCGGTAAGGGAAACGATTCCGTGCTGCTCGCCTACGTCGCCGCCGTCCTCGACCGGGACCTTCGCACCCTGACGCGTGAGATCGCGGCCTATGCGGACGAGCGCGACCTCTGGCGGATGGCGCCCGGGGTGCCCAACTCGGCCGGCACCCTGGCGCTCCATCTCGCGGGGAACATCCAGCACTACCTCGGCGCGCGACTCGGAGGAACGGCGTACGTCCGCGACCGGCCGGCGGAGTTCGCCGAGCGCGGCGTTCCCCGCGCCGAGCTGCTCGCCCGCATCGAGGCCGCCCGCGCGGCGGTGCGGGCCGCGGCGGCGG
>DATCWW010000065.1:0-5318 GCA_036566145.1 Gemmatimonadales bacterium | reverse complement strand
GGCTCGGCCAGCCGCTCCAGGCGGAGCTCCGCTTCCGAGTGCCGTCGCTTGAGCGGCGCCCGGGTACCATGCACCCCCTGCAGAGTCCAGGTGTAGCCGTACGACCAGCGAAGCTCTCCGGCCAGGACGGGAACCGCTTCGGGAGCCTCGTCCCAGGCGGCCCGAAGGAACTCGTCGAGGCGGGAGATCCGAACGTCGGCGTCCGGCTCCAGCTTCGCCAGCGCCGACCGGAGGGCCTCGGGATCGGGGTGCGCCGCGTGGTGGTCGGCACCGACGAACACGGCCACATGCCCGGTCCGGGATCGAGCCCGGAGCGCCGGACCGAGTGCTGCCCAGGCCGCCCGCAGCTTCGCCGGGTCCTCGGGCAACGCGGCGCCGACCTCGTAACCATCGGGCGGCAGGTGGTAGAGCCGCACCTCGCGTCCGGTCCGATCGCGCCAGCGGAACAGGTCGCCCTCCTGCCCCGGCTCGCCGCCGAGTCCCCGCCAGAGCGCGCCGTACTCGATGTTGAACTCGGCGGCCAGGGACGGCCACGCCGCCGGATGACCGAACGCGTCGGGCGAGTAGAGCACGTCGAGCCGGCCTCCCAGACGAGCGGCGTCGGCGGAGCCGGCGAGCAGATTGCGGACCAGCGACTCGCCCGACGGGATGAGCTCGTCCGCCAGCACGTACCAGGGCCCGACCTGCAGCCGGCCCGCCCGCACCAGCGCCGCAGCGGCTTCCGCCTGCTCAGGACGTGCGCGGAGGTAGTCCTCGATCAGGACTGTCTGACCGTCGAGCAGAAACGCGCGAAACCCCGGCGCGCGATCGAGCCGCTCCAGAACGTCGTCGAGCGCGGCGACGAGTCGGGGCAGGAACTCGGCGCGGGTGAGATACCACTCTCGATCCCAGTGGGTGTGGGGAATCAGGTGATAGGTGGCGCGCGGCATGGGGAGAAAGTAGCCGCCGACCGTGTTGCCTAGGAGTACCCTTCGAACGGCTCGGTGAGGAGGTGTGCCTTCCGGGAGCCATACCCGAACAGGTGGGTCAGGCGGACCGTGCGCTCGAGCCGCTCGACGCGGGACTCGAGCAGCGTCAGGTCCGGGGCATCGCCGAGACCGAGCTGGTTGAGACGCTCGGCTTCGGCACGGCAGATATCGCCGGGGGTTGGGCGGCTCTCGGGGTAGGCGTCCTCGTGGTGACGGATCAATGCCTGCCAGTGCTCGTCACCGGCGCGCTCCACCGCTTCGCGCACCTGCTCGCGCGTCAGCGGCACCCTAGAGGGCCCGCCACTGCCCCGACTGGCTCAGCCGGCGAACCGGTGTGGGCGACGGCCGGTGCACGTAGCACACCACGGCCAGGATCAGAAAGCCCGCGGCGGGCGCGATGAAACGAATGTTCTCGAAGTACATGCCGGCCCATGCCAGAACCACCACCATCCCGAGACAGAGCCGGGCGGCCCAGACCTGCAACCCGACGCTCGATTCCATGGCAACCCTCCCGAGGACTGAGTGAGCCCGCAATGTCAGGATGCGAACGCGGCGGAGGGACGGCTGTAGGGGAGATCACCGCGGAGGGGTGAGCAGAGTTCCGGCCTATTGCGGGATCTTGAAGGCCCACAACGCAATACGGAACGCGACCAGGCAGAGGGCGGCGTACCCGACCAGGGTCCAGTTGATGTCTCCGATCCAGGCGTTCACCTGTTGGGTGAGCAGCCCGAGGCCGGCCATGGAGCTGTGCATGAGCACGAGCGCGTATTCGACCACGAGGCCTCCAGGTACGGAATACGCCCGCAAGGAAGGGTGTCTCTGAGTCTACGGGCCGGGTGCGGCTCCGTCAACGCGCCTGGGCCGGGAGGTCCAGCAGCAGGGTACTCGCTTCGACAAGGCGGCCGGGGACCAGGAGTCGCTCGATCGGTTGCCCGGGAACCGACATCCTGCCGCCGCCGGACATGGTCAGCTCGATGACGTCCCGCCCCGGGCCGAACCAACGGCTGCTGGGCTCCAGGTCGGACGGGAAGACGAATTCCGGCAGGCTGGCGGCGGCGAGGGCGGCCTGGGAGCCCAGGCCCGATTCGGGCATCGTGCCCGCCCAGAGCCGGGCGCCTCCCTCTCGCGCGAGGTCCACGATCCGGACCACCTCCGACAGACCCCCGA
This sequence comes from Gemmatimonadales bacterium, assembly GCA_036566145.1. Lineage (GTDB taxonomy): Bacteria > Gemmatimonadota > Gemmatimonadetes > Gemmatimonadales > GWC2-71-9 > CAVVWJ01. Next base: position 3,183 of record DATCWW010000065.1, on the reverse strand, counting down.
CCCGGTGCACCTTGACGTTCCACACCAGCGGACCACCTAGCTCGAGCACCTGCCGGGCCGCTCTCGCGTCCCGCAGGGTTTCGTCCAGACAGACCGGAGTATGGAGCCGCTCGGCCAGGCGCGCATGGCCCACCAGCTCGTCGGGATGGAGCGGCTGCTCGATGTAGAGCAGCTCCGCGTCGTCCATCGCGCGCAGGGCCGGCTCGTGCTCGGGCCACTCGAAGGCTCCGTTCCCGTCCACGGTGAGCGGGAGCCCGGTGCCGGCGAGCTCGCGCCGCGCGGCGTCCACCGGCTCGACGTCCCATCCAGGCGCCACCTTGATCTTCACCCGGCGGTACCCGTGCGAGACGGCCTCGGCGATCCAGCGCCGCAAGGTTCCGGTCGACCGGTCTTGCGGGATGCCGAGCGCGACCCCGCAGGGAATATCCGCGGCCGGCCTGCAGCGCAGGCGCTCCCCCAACAAGGCCGCGAGGCCGGTCCCGCGCCGCGCCGCCTCCAGATCCCAGGCCGCGGTGTCCAGCGCGGCGCGGGCGAAGGGGTTGCCGCGCACGCCCGCACGGAGCGCGCGGTCGAGCTCCTCCGGTGAGCCCGGATCGGTTTCCAGAATCCGGGGGATCAGCACGCGCTCCAGCAGATCGCGCGCGCCGGCCAGCGTCTCCTCGGAGTAGAAGGGGAGCTCGAACGGAGGCGACTCGCCGTACCCGCGATGCCCCTCGCCGTCGTGGAGGATGACGACGAGCGAGGTCCGCTCGGTCATGGTGCCGCCGGAGATGATGAACGGCTCGACCAGCGGAAGCCGCAGCAGACGGAGCTCGACCCGGGCGATTCTCACGGCGCCGCTTCGCGCGCCGGAGTGAGTGACGGCACCAGGTCGAGGAAGCGAAGCTCGCCGCCGCTGCGATGCAGGATGCCCTGCTCCTCCAGCTCCAGCAGTCCTGCGATCAGCCCGCGCTCGGGGTGGAAGACCAGCGCATGCAGCGCGCGGCTGGTGCGGGAACCGTCGGTGGCGGGGTACTCCGACAGCGGAAGCTGGAAGAAGGTGTGAAGCTGCACGCACTCGCAGCCGGCACGGGCGTATTCCACGATCCGCCGGCCGGAGCAGATGTCGCCGCTCCCGGCAAGCGGCGGGCGGCGGCGTCCGGCCGCGGCGGCCAGGACCCGAAGGTTGCGCTCGGCAAGCTCGGGCCCGCCGTAGGCGACTCCGCGCTCGGCGGACCAGAGCCGGTTGAAGCAAACCAGCGCGTCCGCGCTCGCCGCGGCGTCGAGCATGGCGAGCTGGAAGTCGTCGTCGTAGCGGGCATTCATCAGCTTGAGCGCGAGGCGCACCCGGGTTTCTCCGGCCGCGGCGCGAATCTCTCCGGGAACCTCGGCGAGCCAGCGAAGCACCCGGCTGCGCTCGTCGGCCAGCGGGTCTCCCGCCAGGGTAGGAGAGAAGTCCTTCTCCAGCGCCAGCGCCGGCTCGCCCCACGCGCGCGCCAACGCCGCGGTGGTGTGTTGGTATTCGGCGCTGCGGAAAGGCTCGTCGAGCAGCGGGAGATGGAACTTGGCCGATGGAATCGCCGGGAAGCCGGCGCGGGTCAGCTCGCCGGCCGCGCGCACCAGGGCGAGGTAGTCCTCGAACGGGCGGTCCCAGCCGCGCCCCTTCCAGGTCACCGTCCACCCCGACCGTCCTGACGGTGAGCGGATCGGCTCGACCTTCATCCGGGTCTCGTGAATCGCCCAGGCGCCCATGGTGCGCTCGCCCGACGGGTTCTCGGCGATCACCGTCTTGAGCACCACGAAGGCGAGTCCCGCCGCGCGGTCGGCCTCGAGCTGGTCGAGATTCAGGCTGAGCTGCCCGGAGCCCTTCCCGATCGGGTGCGGAAGAGGAAAGCCGAGATAGCGCGCGCCGAGATCAATCCGGTAGCGCTCCCGCACCTCGGCGGGAAAGTCGGCCGGGAGGGCGCGCGCGAAGCGCTCGAAGTCACGCGCGAGCCGCTCGCGCACTCCGCACCATCGCGTCGACGGCGGCCCGCTCGACCTCGGGCAGCGCGGGCCCCCAGGGATCATCGCAAGCCTCCGGCGGCAACGCCCCGTCCGCGGCGGCCGCCCAGAGCATGCGCCGGATGTACCCCTCCATCGGGTCGATGAAGGTCACCTGGGCCAGCCGGTCGCACAGCTCGGACAACTCCACGAAGCGACTGAAATCGCGCTCGGCCCAGCTCCGGAGCAGCTCGGCCTGGAGATCGGGCAGCGCCGCGCCCATGCCGATCAGAGCCGCCCGCGCCCCCAGCATGACGGAGTAGCCGAGGAAGCGATCTTCGCCGGTGACGAGCAGCTTGTCGGGATGGCTCCGCAGCACGGCGGCGATGCGCTGGTAGGTCATCACCGAATCGAGGGTCGCGACCTTGATGCCGACCACCTCGGGCAGGTCGAGGATCGCGTGCAGGGTGGCGTCGTCGTAGGCTACCCCGCCGGCCGCCTCGTACAGATAGAAGGCCAGCACCGGGAGCTCCCGGCCAAGCCGACGGTGATACGCGACGGGATCCTGCCGTTGAGGAAAGGCGAGCAGCGCGTCGGCATGGCCTCGACGCGCGTCGATCGCCATGCTGATGTCGCGGGCGCCGGCCACGACGATCCGGCCGGGCATGGCCTCCCGCCACGCTTCGAGCACGTCCCGGCGATCTTCGGCCGAGAGATGCGGGCCCCGGCCGGTGTGGGCCCAGACCGCGACGCCGGCCACGGCTTGACCGGCCATCCAGCGGGCGTATCCGCGCTGGGCCTCGCGGTCCATCGTCGGGCCGCGGAAGGGGACCGGCACCGCCGGAAGCAGCCCCCATTCCAGGCGGTCCACGAGCGCTGTCATCGGGCCTTGGCCGCCGCCGCGGCCGCGTTGCCGGCCTCGATGGCGTTCCGGTCCTCGGCCGACAGGTCCAGCAGATCGAGCTTGGCGACCCCGTTCTCCGGAATCCGGAGCGGCTGGCCGGTGCCGAACAGGAAGCGGGCCGCGCCGATTGTGGCGAGGAGGGTCTGCAGGTGGTCTTCGGGCGGCCCCCAGATCCAGCAGATGTCCCACCAGATCCGGGCTGCTTCCGTCGGCGTGGATCCGAAGTGGACCTCTTCGATGAAGGGACGGTCGGCGTGGGTCACGATCAGGCGCAGCTCGGGATGACTGCGGACGAGGGTGCGCACCGCCGCCGCCGG
>DATCWW010000014.1:0-8509 GCA_036566145.1 Gemmatimonadales bacterium | reverse complement strand
GAGGTGAAGCTCACGCCGCTTCCCTTCACGGTGGCCCGGGCCGAGCGCTCGAGCCACAGGCCCGGCATCTGGAAGGGCTCCTTGCGCGCCTCGACACCGGCCTCCTTGAACCGCTGCAGCGCCCAGTCGAAGGCCCGCCGGTTCGCTTCCGATCCCGTGGGCCGGCCGCCGATCCCGTCGGTGAGGGTCTCCAGATCGCTCACCATCGGCGTGTCCCCCAGCAGCGCGGCGACCAGGCGGGAGGCGTCGTCGGACTGGGCGGGAAGCGCCGTGGGGTGGAGAGCGAGCAGGGTGAGGAGCTGCAGGAGCCGTATCATGGTTGTCCCGGATGATGTGTCACCTGGAGTACTCGTCCAGCTGGTCGAACCCCACCAGCACCTCCCGCGGCTTGCTGCCGTCCGGCGGCCCCAGTATCCCGGCGTAATGCAGCTGGTCGATGATGCGCGCCGCGCGGCCGTAGCCGATCCGTAGTCGGCGCTGGAGCAGGGAGGTGGAGCCGCCCTGGTTCTGGATACAGGCCTCCGCCGCCTCTCGGAACAGGGCGTCGCGCTCACCCGCCTCGTCGTCACCCGGCCCGCCTTCGCCCTCCCCTTCCTGCGCCCGCATGACCTCGAGGATGTCGGCTTCGGCGGCGGGCGTCTGCAGCGCCGCGCGGCGGGCCTCGCGGCGGGCCACGTACCAGTCCATCACCTTCTCGGTGTCGTCGGTGCTGATGTACGCGCCCTGGAGCCGCATGGGCTCGCTCTTCCCGGGCGGCAGGAACAGCATGTCGCCGTTGCCGAGCAGCGCCTCGGCGCCGTTCTGGTCGAGGATGGTGCGGCTGTCCACCTTCGACGCCACCCGGAAGGCGATGCGGCTGGGAAAGTTCGCCTTGATCAGGCCGGTGATCACGTTCACCGACGGCCGCTGGGTCGCCAGCAGCAGGTGAATCCCGATCGCGCGGGCCTTCTGGGCCAGCATCGCGAGCGGCGTCTCCACTTCCGCCTGCACCGTCATCATGAGGTCGGCCAGCTCGTCGATCACGATGACGATCATGGGGAGCACGCCGTCGGTGTAATTCTCCTCCGCGAGCGGCTCGGGCGGCGTGTCCGGCGCCTCCGCGCTGATGCTCACCAGCGTCGGCTTGGGCCGCGACGGATTCCTGAGCGGCTTGCCCTCTTCGACCTTGCGGTTGAAGTCGGCCAGATTGCGGGCCCCGTTGGCCTGGAGCAGCTCGTAGCGGCGATTCATCTCGAACACCGCCCACTTGAGCATGGAGGCGGCGTCGTGGTTGTTGGTGACCACCTTGTGCCGGAGATGGGGGAGCGCGTTGTACATCGAGAGCTCGACCATCTTCGGGTCCACCATCAGGAGCCGCAGCTCCCGCGGCGGATGGCGGTAGATCAGACTGGTGACGATGGTGTTGATGGTGACCGACTTGCCGGTGCCGGTCGCGCCGGCGATGAGGAGGTGCGGCATCTTGGCCAGGTCCGCCACGATCGCCTTGCCCTCGAGGTCACGCCCCAGGGCGATCGGAAGCGCCGCCCGTCCCCGCGCCCGTTCCCACTCCGCCGACTCCAGCATCTCGCGCAGCGTCACCATGCGCGCGGTCGGGTTCGGCACCTCGACCCCGACGGCACCCTTGCCGGGAATCGGGGCCACCCGGATGGACGGCGCCCGCATGGACATGGCCAGGTCGTCCGCCAGCGCGACGATGCGGCCCGCCTTCACCCCGGCGCCGGGCACCACCTCGAACTGCGTCACCACCGGCCCGGTGGTCCGCCCGGAGATCTGTCCCTCGACCTTGAAGGTCCGCAACGTGTCCAGCAGCGACTGGCCCAGCCGGTCCAGCTGCGCCTCGCCCGCGTCGATGTCCTCGCGCGCGGGGGCCGTGAGCAGGTCCACGGGCGGTGTGTCGGACTCCTCGGCGGGAGCGCCCGCTGCGGCCGGCTCGGGCCTGCGGTCCTTCTTGCGAGGCTTCGGGACCGGGATCTCCGGCGGCCCGGCGGTCCGGCGGACCGGCGGACCGAGGTCATCCTCTTCGTCCTGGACCGCGGACTTCGACGCCTTCCGCCGCTTCTCGCCCTGCGGCAGAACGGCGTCCGCGGGTCCGTCCGTCCGCCGGTCCATCGGTCCGCCGGCCCGCCGGTCCGCCTCCAGCCGCTGCAGCGGATGCCATGCGAACGTCACCAGGGTGAGCGCCGACAGGGCGAGGAAGCCGAGGAGCACGGCACCCGCCACGCCGATCTTGCCCGAGATCGTCTCCGCGAGAAACCCCGGCACCAGCCCCACCATGCGCGCCGCGAACCCGCGCTGACCCACGTCCGCGTCGAGATCCGCCGGACTCACGTCGGTCAGGACGCCCACCACATACGGTACCAGCACGCTGAGCCCGACGATGAGGATCGCCGAGCGCTTCATGTCGAGCCCGCCCAGCCGGTCGAACCCGGCCAGGGCGAGCCCGATGCCCAGCAGCGGAATGCCCAGCGCGCCCGCGCCGAGGAGCTGCCAGAGCGCGTGTCCGATGTAGCCGCCCACCGGGCCGGTGATCTTCACCGGCAGCAGCGTGAGTCCCAGAAAAAGTCCCACCACGAGCGCGGTCAGGGCACCCATCCGGCGCCGCCGGCCGCCGTCGCCCGGCGAGAGGATGGGGGCGCCGGGCGAGGTCATACCGGCACCGCGGCGAGGGTGATTCGCCGGTCATGGAAGGTGGGGAGCACCGGGTAGGCGTCCAGCCGCGCCGCGTCGGCCACGTCGGCGGCGAAGCCGAGTCGGATGAGCTCGCGTCCGGCCCGGCTGCGGCGGAGGGGACGCTCCCACCGCTCGCCGTAGCGCCGAACCAGGTCCAGCCCCGCGAGCGCCCCGTCGTTGAGCCCGTGCCGCATCACCGATTCCCCGAGCACCGCGGCGACTAGGCGCCCGGCCGTGTAGGCGTCGTCCAGCGCGAAGGCGTTGCCCCGGCCGGCGCACACCACCAGCACGGCGCCGTCCTGCTCCAGCGTCTCCCGCGCCCGCTCCGCCGCGACGCTCAGATTGCCGGCGCAGGTGGGGTGCACCCCGGCGGCACCCTGGCAGGCGAGCAGCGCCGCGGTCCCGTTGGTGGTGCTGACGATGAGCGTCCGGCCGCGCACGGCGGACTCGGTCATCTCCAGCGGGCTGTTGCCCAGGTGGAAGCCCTCGATCCGCGTGCAGTTCTTCTCGCCCGCGAGGCGCACGTCGTCGCTCGCCAGTGTCTGCGCCAGCCTGAGCGCCTCCTCGGCGGAGGCCACCGGCAGAATCGCCCTCGCCCCGTTGCTCAGCGCGGCGCACATCGAGGTCGTGGCCCGGAGGATGTCGATCACGAACACCGTCCGGCCCTGGACCTCCGCGAGCGTCAGGCCGGCCGGTGTGAAGAGGACGTCGAGCTTCATGCGTCGGGCGGACGGAGCAGGTGCGATTCCCGCTCGAGGAACCGGGTGTCCACCTTGCCGGCGACGAAGTCCGGATGACGGATCACCCGGGCCAGGAACGGGATGGTGGTCGTGATCCCTTCCAGGATGAAGCTGTCCAGCGCCTGCCCCATCCGGCTCAGGGCCTCCTCCCGGTCGTTCCCGTGGACGATCACCTTGGCGAGCAGCGAATCGTAATACGGCGGCACCACGTAGCCGGCGTAGATGTGGGTGTCCACCCGGACGCCGGGCCCGCCCGGCGGGTGATACGCGGTGATGGCTCCCGGCGACGGCTGGAAGCCCCGATAGGGGTCCTCCGCGTTGATCCGGCACTCGATGGCGTGTCCGCGCAGCCGGCGCCCGTCGCCCTGGAAGCTGATGTGCTCGCCCGCGGCCACCCGGATCTGCTCCTTCACCAGATCGAAGCTGGTGACCATCTCGGTCACGGGATGCTCCACCTGGATCCGGGTATTCATCTCCATGAAGTAGAAGCTGCCGTCGGTGTCGAGCAGGAACTCGAGCGTGCCCGCGCCGATGTAGCCGATGTTGGACGCCAGGGCCACGGCGGCACGGCCCATCCGGTCGCGCAGGTCGCCGGTGAGCGCGGGGCTCGGGCTCTCCTCGATCAGCTTCTGATGCCGCCGCTGCACCGAGCAGTCCCGCTCGCCCAGATGCACCACCCGGCCGAAGCAGTCGCCGATCACCTGGATCTCGACGTGGCGCGGCTGCTGCAGGTACTTCTCCACGTACACCGACCCGTCCCCGAACGCGGCCAGCGCCTCGTTCTGCGCCAGCCCGAACGACTGGGCGAACTGTTCCGGGTCCTGCGCGATCCGCATCCCCTTCCCCCCACCGCCCGCCGTCGCCTTGATGATCACCGGGAAGCCGAGACGCTCGGCGAAGGCGAGCGCCTCGTCCGGGTCCTCGATGGTGCCGGGGGAGCCGGGCACGGTGGGGACGCCGGCCTCCTGCGCCAGCCGGCGCGCCGTCGCCTTGTCGCCCATCTGGCGGATCTGGTCGCCGGTGGGACCGATGAAGGTGATGTTGCTGGCCCGGCAGGTCTCGGCGAACTCGGCGTTCTCCGCCAGAAAGCCGTAACCCGGGTGGATGGCGTCGGCGCCGGTGATCTCCGCCGCGGCGATGATGCTGGGGATCCGGAGGTAGGACTGCCGGCTCGGCGGCGGGCCGATGCAGACATCGTCGTCGGCGAAGCGGACGTGGAGCGACTCGCGGTCGGCCTCGCTGTAGACGGCGACCGTCTCGATCCCCAGCTCCCGGCACGCCCGGATGACCCGCAGGGCGATTTCCCCGCGGTTGGCGATGAGGACTTTCTTAAACAAGCAGCCCGGCCTTCTCGGTCATCAGGGCGTCAGATCCAGCGACCGCGCCACGTCGGCGTCGCCGGTGATCTCGGAGAACTTCCGGTCGGACGCGGAATCCACGCCGGACACCCGCAGGGCGAACTCGCTCGGGTTGGTGGAGTAGAACAGGGCGCTCTCGTAGGAGATCATCCCCTCCTTGAACCACTTCATGAGCGACTGGTCGAAGGTCTGCATCCCGTACGACATCGTGCCTTCGGCGATGAGGTCGGGGATGTTGAGCGCCTTCTCGATGTCGCGCATGTTGTCCGCCACCGCGGCGCTGTTGATCAGCACCTCCGCGCCGGGCACCCGTCCGCGGCCGTCGGCCCGGGGCACCAGGCGGAGCGAGACGACCGCCTGGAGCGCGGTCGCCAGCAGCATCCGGATCTCCTGATGCTGGTACGGCGGATAGAACGAGATCACCCGGTTGATCGTCTGGGTGGCGTCCGTGGTGTGCAGGGTGGAGAAGACCAGGTGGCCGGTGTCGGCCGCCTTGAGGGCGGTGTCCAGCGTCTCGGCGTCGCGGATCTCGCCGATCAGGATGACGTCGGGATCCTGCCGGAGCACGTGCCGCAGCGCCGAGCCGAACGAAAGGGTGTCACTGCCGACCTCGCGCTGGGAGATGTTCGACATGACGTCGCGATGGAGGAACTCGATCGGATCCTCGATCGTGATCACGTTCACCCGGCGGTTCTGGTTGACGTGATTGATCATCGCCGCGAGCGCGGTGGACTTGCCCGAGCCCGTGATCCCGGTGACCAGCACCAGCCCGCGGGGCTTGAGGGCGATCTCCTCCAGCACGACCGGCAGGAAGAGCTCGCGGATGGTCTTGACCTCGTAGGGGATCGCCCGGAAGGCGAAGGCGAGGGTGCCGCGCTGCTGATACACGTTGGTCCGGAAGCGGCCCACCCCCGGCACGCCGATGGCGAAATCCGCCTCCTTCTTCTCGGCGAATTCCTTCACCTGGCGCGGGGTCATCACCTGCTCGGCCAGCGCCTTCAGGTCCTCCGGCTTGAGCGGCGGCATGTCCAGCCCGGCCAGCTCGCCGTTCACCCGCACGGTAGGCGGGCGGCCCACCTTGAGGAGCAGGTCCGACGCATTGCGCTGGACCATCTGACCGATGCTGTTCTTGAAGTTGAACGACGAGGCCGGCGCGGCGCCGGCAGGAGTCTCAGCCATTGGGATCGACCCGGAAAAGGACCTGGCCGTACTCCACCGGCTGCGCATCGTCCACGCAGACCTCCCGAATGACGCCGGTGACCTCGGCCTCGATCTCGTTCATGATCTTCATCGCCTCGATGATGCAGACGGTCTGCCCCGAGCTCACCCGCGTCCCCACCTTGGCGTACGGCTCCGCCCCGGGCTCGGGAGCCTTGTAGAAGGTCCCCACCATGGGCGACTTGATGTCCTTCAGCGCGGGCGCGGCGGCCCGCGAGGCCTCCCGCCCATCGCCCTCGGCGGCGGGCGCGGCCGCCTGATGAGGGGCCAGCATCGGCGCCGGCACGGCCATCGGCGCGAACGCCGGCGCGGTCGAGGTCCGGGTGATCACCACCCCGGTCCCGAAGAATCCCTTGACCTCGATGGAGCCGATCTCCGGCGCGTCGCGCAGCAGCTGCGCCAGCCCCTCGACGTCCTTGAGCTCGATGGACTTGATGCCGGGCACCTTCTGCAGCAGCTCGGCGAGCTGCTTCATCTCCTGTGGCGTCATACGCGCGACGGTCCCGCGGAGTCGCGGCGATCGAGCCAGGTCACGGATCCCTCCTGGAAGTCCGGGGCGGCCGCCCGGCACCTGGGCGGAGTGTCGTCTGGGACTGCTGGAACGGTGAAGTGAACGACCGCCGGTCTCACGACAGCTCGACCAGCTCGGTGCGCCCATCGCTCAGGCGCTCGGGGCCATCCGGCCCCAGGTGTACGTCGTCCTCCAGCCGGACGCCGCCCCACCCCGGAAAATAGACCCCCGGCTCGACGGTGACCACCGCGTGGGCGGGGAGCACGCCCTCCGCCGTCGGGGCGAGCCGCGGGGCTTCGTGGACTTCCAGCCCCAGGCCGTGGCCCAGGGAGTGGCCGAACGCGTCGGCGAAGCCTCGGGCCGCGATCACCTCCCGGGCCAACGCGTCGCCCTCCCGCCCGGTCATGCCCGGGCGCAGGTGCTCGAGCGCGCGCTGCTGGGCGCTCCGGACCAGCTCGTACATGGCGCGCTGGCGGTCGTCCGCCCGGGCGCCGACCACCACCGTGCGGGTGAGGTCGGCACAGTAGCCGTCCACCTGGGCCCCGAAATCGAGCAGCAGCCACTCCCCGCCGCCGACCGTCCGGGCGCTGGTGCGGGCGTGCGGCAAGGCGCTCCTGGGGCCCGAGGCCACGATCGTGGGGAACGGATGCCACTCGCTCCCGCGTCGCCGGAGTGCGCCCTCCAGTGCCGCGGCGATCTCCCGCTCGCCCTGCCCCGGCCGGACTCCCGGCAGCACCTCGGCCAGCGCTTCCTGCGCCAGCTCCGCCGCCGCCCGGATGGCGGCGACCTCCTCGGGAGACTTGATCGCCCGGAGGCGCTCGACCTGTTCGGCCGCCGGGACCACCCTGGCCCGGGTCAGCCCCCCCACCCGCTCGGCATCGCGGACCGTCAGCGCGTGGCTCTCGACGCCGAGACTGCCGGTGATGCCGAGGTCGCCGAGCACCCGGCCGAGCCGCTCCCAGACGCTTTTCTGGTCCACCTCCACCACCGCGGCCTGGCCGGCCTCGGCCGGCGCCTGCACGGCGTAGCGGAAGTCGGTGATCAGGACGGTCGCCTCGGCATGGATGACCAGCAGCGCCGCCGACCCCGTGAACCCGGTGAGGTAGCGGACATTGGGCAGATGGGTGACCAGGAGTGCGTCGAGCCCTTCCGCCGCGAGACCGCTCCGGAGCGCTGCCTGGCGGTCGTCGCGCCGGTCAGGCAGCACGCAGACGGCCCACCAGGGCCTGGAGCGCCAGTACGTAGCTCTGGGCGCCGAACCCGGTCACCATCCCCAGCGCGAGATCCGCGATCATCGAGTGCCGGCGCTCCGGCTCCCGGGCGAAGATGTTCGACAGGTGCAGCTCGACGAACGGTACCCGCACCGCGAGCAGCGCGTCCCGCAGAGCCAGACTGCTGTGCGTGAGTGCCGCCGCATTGATGAGCGCCCCGTCCACCCTGCCCCGCAGGCCCTGCACCGCGTCCACCAGCGCGCCCTCGTGGTTGGTCTGCAGCCATTCGATCTCGGCACCGAGCCCCTCGGCCGCCTGGCGAACCATGCGCTCGATGTCCGCCAGGCTGGTGTGCCCATAGATCTCGGGCTCCCGCTGTCCCAGCAGGTTGAGATTGGGACCGTTGAGTACCGCGATCCGCATCTAGCGTTTGAGGTTCTGCAGCCAGGTGTGGAATTCGTCGAGGTCGTCGCTCTTGGGTTCGGCCGCGCGGGGGCCGCGGGGTGCCTGGGCCGGATTGGAGGTCCCGTAGAAATCGTCGAAGGAAACCCGCTCCCGCTCCGCCGGGCCCGACGGGACGGCGGGCGGCGCCGCCGGTGTTTCCTCGCCGAAGACGGAGCTGAGGGAGAGCGAATCGGCTGCGGGGCGCGTGGGCGCGCCCTCGCTGCCCGCGGGCGGGGCCTGGCGCACGGGTGGCGCGACCGCCCGGGTAGGAAGGCGAGCGGCCAGGATCTCGCGCAGGCTATCGCCCACGGAGCGGCCGCCCGTGTCCCCGGCGGAATACTTCGTCACCGGCGGCGG
>DATCWW010000558.1:0-4431 GCA_036566145.1 Gemmatimonadales bacterium | reverse complement strand
GCGCCGCCGTGGGCACCATGCTCCTCACGGCGCGCGGCGCCGGCCCGCCGTCCGCCGCGCTGGTAGTGCACAACCAGCTGGTAGAGCCCATCGTGGTGACAGTCGAGGATTCGGGGCTCATGGTGGCGCCGGAGCGCGATGTGCGGATTCCGGTTCGGGGCGGCGCCCCGCTCGAGGCCCACTGGGCGATGGTGCGCCCCTCACACGCCGGACGAGTGCTCGGCCGAGGCGTCGAGGGGGCCATCGTCGCGGACCGGATGGAGGGCGAGCGCCGGGAGCGGGTGGATGCCTCGGCCGGAGGAGTGACGCGCTTCGCGCCGCTGGTGATCAACCGGACCCAGCGTCGCCTCACCGTGACGGTCGTGGACGAGGCGGACAGCGTGGACTGCGGCTGCTCGCTGGAGCCGGGCGACTCGCTTCGGCTGGGCTACTATCCGCTCGGCGGGCGCAGCCTGGTGCGGGTGACCGACCCCACCGGCCGGATCGCGCGCTATCCCGCCATGCTCGCGGCGCGGGACAGCGTGACCGGCGCCATGCGGATTCCCGTCGAGCCGGCCGATCTCGCGGTGATGGAGCCGAAGCGCTCGGCGCCTTCGGCCGCGGAGCCGAAGCCGGGATCGCCGTCGTCCCGTCCGGCGCCGAAGTCGGCCGCACCGTCCAACCCGCTCGGCCGGATCCTTCCGGTCCACTGAGCCTGCCCTCGTCCGTCGTGGAGCCCTCGTGACGCAGCCGCCCGCTGTGCCCGCCGGTCCCCCTCCTGCCGCGCGTCCGGCTCCACGGTTTCGCGGGTGTCTCGTGCTGCCGCTGGTCCTCGCGGTCGCGCTCGCTGCCGTGTGGTACTTCGTGGTGCTGCAGCCTCGGCTTCGGTTCACCAACCGGCTGGTCGCGCCGGTGCGGCTCGCGGTGGGGGAGGGGGCCTCGCGCACCGTCGCCCCGGGAGCCACGGTGACCGTCCGGGTACCGCGCGGGCGCACCCTGGTGGCCGAATGGGAGATGATTCGCCCGCTCAGCGCCGACAGTCAGCCGATGGGAGACCCGGTGAAGGGAGCGGTGGTGGTGCGGGAGGTGCGCGGGACGCTGCAACGGGAAGCCCGCCCGCGCACGGGCGAGGCCGACTTCTTCGCGCCGCTCGTCAGCAATGGCGGCACCGAGGCGATCCGGGTGACGGTGAACGCCGGGCTTCAGGGCGCGGTGGATTGCGGCTGCGCGGTGCGACCCGGCGCCACCCGGGTGTTCGTCGGGTACTACCGTCTCTATCAGAACAGCACGGTCCGGGCACTCGGAGTGACCACGCGGCGCGAGGCTACGTTCCGTGATCTCGGACCGCAAGTCACCCGCGCCGACGGCGCCGTGGGTCTCCGGTTCGAGGAGCGCGACCTGCGGCCGCCCCGGCCGCCGCAATGAGGCGTTAGCGCTCCCGCCGCCGCCGCGCTCGCAGGATGGCCCCCGGCGTGACCGCCGCGAAGCCGTACTTCTCCCGCACCTTGTCCACCGCCGCCGTGAGCTCCCGGCGCCGACGGCGCTCCGCGGACTCGAAGAGATCGGCCTCCGCCGCGACGCCGAGGTTGGTCACCGCCACCCCGATCAGCCGCACGCCCCGATTCCTCGCGCGCACACCGTCGAAGGCCTGCTGGAAGAGCCCCCGGGCGGCGTGATAGATCTCGGCGTCGAGATCGGTGCCCAGCTCCAGGGTCTGGCGCCGGGTCACGGTGTGGAAGTCGTCGTGACGGAGCTTGAGCGTCACGGTGCGCCCGACCAGGCCCTCGTCGCGGAGCTGGCCGGCCACGCGGGTGGTGAGCAGGAAGAGAATCGCCTCCAGCTCTTCCGGGTCCCGCAGGTCGCGCGAGAGGGTCGTTTCCCGGCTCACCGACTTGGGGAGTTGCTCGGCGCGCAGGGTGGCGCCGCCGTGCCCCAAGGCGCGGCGCTTGAGCCCGCGCGCGTCCGGCCCGATCAATCGCACCAGCGCGGCCTCCTCCATCTGCTGGATCTGCCAGACGTCGGTGAGCCCGAGCTCGGTCCACCGCGCCGCCGTCTTGGGTCCGACCCCCGGCATCGCCGAGAGCGCGAGTCCGGCGAGAAACCCCTGCTCCCAGCCCGCCCGCACCTCCATCAGTCCCCGAGGCTTGGCTTGGTCGGAGGCCAGCTTGGCGATCATCCGGTTGGGTCCGATGCCGATGCTGCAGTCGAGCCCCGTCGCCTCACGGACCGCGTCGCGGATGGTCTCGGCCACCGGCAGGAGCGACACGGGGTAGAGCCGGTCGGTGCCGAAGAAATCCAGGTAGGCCTCGTCCAGCGACGCCATGACGACCACGGGGGAGAACCGCTGCAGCACCGCGCGTACCGCCTGGGAGGCCTCGCGGTAGTGGGGAAAGGATCCCTGGAAGAACGTCGCCTCGGGACAGAGCCGGACCGCCTGCGCGATCGGCATGCCGGCGTGGATGCCGTAGCGCCGGGCGCCGTAGGACGCCGACTGCACCACGCCGCGCTGGTCGCGCCGTCCGCCCACCACCAGGAGCTCGATGTGGCGGAGCTCGGGGTTGCGCTGGCGGCAGACTTCGACGAAGAACGCGTCCAGATCGACGTGCAGGATGCGAGCGCTCATGACGGGCTTGGCGGCGGATCGGGGCGAGGCCTATCTTGACGGACCACGGTCCCAACAAACAGATGCAGCAGGAATTCTACTCCTCATACCGGTACCTCTCAAAATGACCCTGCCGCCGGTCGCCTTCGTCGGCCTCGGCGCCATCGGCGCGCCGATGGCGGCCCATCTGGCCGAGGGCGGGCGGCTCACGGTGTGGAACCGGACCAGGGTGGTGGCCGAGCGGTTCGCCGCCCGCCATCAGGCAATGGTCGCCGCCACACCGCGCGATGCCGCGGCCGCGGGGGAGCTCGTGCTCACCTGTCTCCCGACCTCGCGCGAGGTCGAAGCGGTGCTCGATGGTCCCGACGGTCTCCTGGCGGGTTTTCGCCGCGGCGCGCTGCTGATCGACTGCACCTCGGGCGATCCGGCCAGCTCGAGGCGCATCGCCGCTCGCCTGGCCGAGCGGGGCGTCGGGTTCGTGGACGCGCCGGTGAGCGGCGGCACCAACGGCGCCGAGGCGGGGACCCTCGCCGTGATGGTGGGTGGCGAGGCCGGCGCGTTCGGCCGCGCTCGGCCGGTCCTCGAGCGGTTCGGCCGTCGGATCGAGCATGTCGGGCCGGTCGGGGCCGGCCACGCCCTCAAATCGGTCAACAACGCGCTCCTCGCGGTGAACATCCTCGCGGCGGGGGAGGGGCTGGCGGCCCTGGTCAAGGCCGGCGTGGCGGCGGCCACGGCACTCGAGGTGGTGAACGCCTCCAGCGGCCGCTCGTTCGTGACCGAGACGCTGATCCCCGAGCGGGTGCTGACCGGGGCCTGGCCGGTCACCTTCCGCCTCGCGCTCCTGGCCAAGGACGTCGGGATCGCTCGCGGGGTGCTGCGGGAGCGTGGGGTGGAGGGGCCGCTGCTCGACCAGGCCGGCGAGCTGCTGGACCGGGCCCGCGCGACGCTGGGCGAAGCGGCCGATTATCTCGAGCCCATTCGTCTGATCGAGCGCCAGGCAGGGGTGGAGATTCGCGGCTGACGCCCACTTGCCGCGTCGACGCGCCTTCCCCACTTTCCCCGTCATGCCGCGATCGAGTCGATGAGCGACTGGGGGTCGACCAGCCGGATCTCCGCCCGGGTCACGCTGGCCGACGGCGCGGTGCTCGAGGGCGAGCTTCACCTGGCGTCCCGGCCGTCGTATCCCCCGGGTCCCGAGACGCCGATCGAGATGTTGAACCGGGCCGACCCGTTCTTCGCCCTGATCCCGCGCGAAGGCGGCGTGGTGTTCCTTCCCAAGGCGGGCGTGTCCGTGGTCGCCTGCCCCGAGCCGAGTCCCTGGATCGATCCCGACCGGGTCACCGCGGCCAAGCAGCTCGAGCTCGCGGTGGAGCTCCCCAACGGGCAGGAGTACCGGGGCCACGCGGTGGCCGAGCTGCACCCTTCGCGCTCCCGGGCGCTCGACTACGTGAACGCCACGGGACTCTTCTTCGGACTGTGGGACGACGGGATCGCCCGCTACTTCAATAAGACCCACGTCCGCTGCATCCGGCCCTACGACTGAGATCTCCGTGGCACGACTCGATCGTCTCATCCAGGTCATGCACGAGCAGCGCGCCGAAGGCCTCCAGCTGGCGGTCGGCAAGCCGGCCTCGCTGGTGGCCAATGGCGGCGTCCGTCCGGTCACCAAGGACGCGCTGACCGACGCCCAGATTCTCGGGCTCCTGCGGGAGATCGCCGGGGAGACCGCAGTGGGCGGCCCCGCGCCGGTGGCGTTTTCCTACCGGGCGCCGTCCGGGGAGGTCCGGGTCGAGCTCGCGGCCGGACCCGAGGGGCCGCGCGCCCTGGTCCGCCCGTCCCCGGCAGGCGCC
>DATCWW010000532.1:0-8250 GCA_036566145.1 Gemmatimonadales bacterium | reverse complement strand
TCCCCCGCGAGCCACGCCGGCGTCAGCACCGCCGCCAGCGCGCCCTGCGGCCACTGGCGCAGCAGCGCCCAGCCGGCCCACGCGCCGACGGTCCAGAGCAGAACCCCACCGGGCCAATGTGCCTGCAGATGGAAGATCTGCCCGGTCAGAAAGATCCCGGCGCCCAGCCCCACCGTGCCGCAGGCGTGGAGCGTGGCCGCGAAGGCGGGCGAGCTCGCCGCCGCAGCCCCTGCCAGGTGAAAGCCGGCGACCAGCAGCAGCACCACCGCGAAGCGCGACCCGGGAGAGAGCGCATCCCAGTGGGCCGCGACGAAGAGCAGGATGCCGGCGCCCACCATCAGCCCGCCCAGGGCGAGCGCCAGCCGGGCCGGCCATCGGATGCCGGGCGACCCGAGGCGGTCCTGTTCCCACCGCCGAATCCTCCCCGCGGATTCGGCGTCCACCAGGCCGGCTTCGGTCCAGCGCCGGAGTGCCGGCTCCCAGGAGGTCACGACAACGCTACCCGCGGGTGGCGCGGTACCGCGCCCGCGCGCGCTCGATCGCGTCGACCAGCGGCGCGCTGCCGAACCGCACCGGATCGGTGGTGGGAAGCCCGGTCTCCTGGCGTGCCCGCTCACAGGCCAGCCGGGCGTCCGAATCGCTCAGGTCGTAGGTGTTGAGGGAGACGCCGATGACCTTGGTGGGGTGAACCGCGGCGGCAATCTCCTCGTACCACCGGACGTAGTCGACGAGCGGAGGGATCCGGAGCCACGACTCCTCGCGGTAGTCGCCGATGTACACCCGGCTGCTCTGGTGGCAGAGGATCAATGCATCGGGACAGGAGCCGTGCAGGAGTCCCAGGGTCACGGAGGAGTAGCCCGGATGGTTGATGCTTCCCTGCCCTTCCACCAGGACGACGTCGGCATGCCGGCTCCCCTCCAGCACCAGTTGCTCCGCCGCGCCGGCGATGAAGTCGGCCACCACCGCGTCCACTGCGATCCCCCAGCCTTCGATCACGATCCCGGTCTGGCCCGTCGCCACGAAGCGGGTGCGCACGCCCCGCTCGTTGAGCTGCCGGCTGAGCTGGAGCTGGGCCGTCATCTTGCCGACGTTGCAGTCGGTTCCCACGGTGAGGATCACGAACGGCTCGACCGCCTTGGCCCTCCCCGAGGCAATGGGGAGGCCAGCGGGCGGCCGGCGAAGGTCGTGGATCCGCCGCCCGTTCGCCGCGGCCTTGGCCGCGAGCAGGGGGTCGTCGGCGAGAAAGGTGTGCAGGCCGTTCCACAGATCGCAGCCGCGGTCGAGCGCCTGGACGAGCCAGGCGCGCCACTCGTCGGGGAGCTGGCCGCCCAGCGGCGCGATGCCGATCAGCACCGCATCCGGGCCGAGGCCAAGTCCGTCTTCGATGGACCCCACCACGGGTATCGCGCCGCCGAACCCGAGAACCGACTCGACCGTCCTCCCGGCGAGACGCCGGTCGAGGACCCCCACCACCCGTTCCGGCTGATACCGGATTACGGAATTGGCGGTCTTGGATGTCATGGGGCCGAAGTCGCCGTCGGCAATGATGAGGTGACGCGGAGAAGTCATGGGCTCAGGGGGATTCGGGTCGGGCGGTAACGGTGGGCTCGGCCGCGGCCGGACGAGTGCCGCCAGAAGTCACCTGCTCGAGCGGGTCTCCGTAAATCTCGCCCAGGAGGATGTGCCGAATGAGCACCATGATGGACGCCAAGATGGGCACCGCGATCACGAGGCCCGCCAGGCCGAACAGCTTGCCGATAAGGAGCACGCCGGCGATGGTGACCACGGGCGGAATGTTCACCTGCCGCTCCATCACCAGCGGCGCCACGAAGTTCGCCTCGATGAGGTGCACCCCGACGCCCACGGCAGCGGCGCCGAGCGCCTTCCCCAGCCCGAGTGCGCCGAGGGCGAACAGCGTCGGCAGAAGCGTCGAGAACAGCACCCCGAAGAACGGCACGATCGCGGCTACCCCGGCGAAGACGCCGAAGGCGAGAAAGTACGGGATCCCCAGGACCCACAGTCCCAGGGTCGTGAGCGCGGCGAGCAGAACCATCGCGACGATCTGTCCCACGACCCAGGCCCGCAGCGTGGTCCGGAGATCGGCCAGGATGGACCGGGCCAGCGAACGGCGGTCGGGCGGCACCAGCGCCACCAATCCGTCCGCGTAGACCCCGGGCGTGCGCGCCAGATAGATCGCCATGACCAGGACGCTGATCCCCTCGATGAGGAACTCGACGCCGCCACGGAGATAGGGAACCGCGGCGCCGCGGAGAAAGTCGAGGAGGTCGTTGAGGCTGCTGGCGAGGAGCCCCGCCGGTCCCTGCTCCGTGACGCTGCGCCCCAGGAGGGGTACCCGGCGAAGCAGGCCGGTGAGATTGCGGTCGAGGTCGCTGAGGTATTGGGGAAGATTGGCGAGGAAGTCGCGGACCTGCTCGCTCACCGCCGGGGCGATGAGCACCACTACCCCCACCGCCGCGCCGAGGGTGACCACCAGCGCGAGGGCGAGCCCCGCAGCCCGCGGCATCTCCAGCCGGCGCTCCAGCTGGTCGGCCACGGCCTCCAGATATACCCCGAGGATGACGGCCAGGAAGATCACCAGCAGGACGTCGATCGTGCGGACGACCAGGGCGATCGCGCCGACGGCGAGCAGCACCCGCCCGAGCGGGAACGCTCGCCGCCGATCCTCCTGCGCCTCCGCCATCAGCGAGTGGTGCCCTCGTCCCCCTCTTCGATCAGCTCGGCATCGTGGACGTCGCCGCCGGCCGCTCCAGCGCCGAGCTGGCGGGTCTGCCCGCTACCGGACGCCGGCAGCAGGCCCATGCGTTGCTTGAGCTCCAGCAACTGCTGGTCCGAGCTTCCCTTGTACTCCAGCGACTCGAACTGCCGGGCCAGATGATCGCCCGAGAACTCCTCGTTGATCTCGGCCGCCGCGATCGCCTTGCGCTCGTGGGCCTCGATCTTCTCGGCCATCCGCTCGAACGACTCGAAGGCGCTCTTGTCCGACATCCCGGACATCGTCTCCTGGATCCGCTGCTGGGCCTCCGCTCGCTTGGCCCGGGCCACCAGGATGTTCTTTTTCCGCTTGGCCTCTTCGATTTTGTCGTTGAGCTGGCGGAGCGAGAGCTTGAGCGCCTCGGTTTCGGCCTTGTGCTTGAGCCAGGTCTCGTGCAGCTGTTGGGCGCCTTGGAGCTGCTCGTTGTAGCGCCCCAGCGCCTGCTTGGCCAAGTCGTCTCGCCCCTCCTGCACCGCCAGCATGGCGCGACGCTCCCAATCCTCGGCCTGCTTCTTCATCGCCTCGGCGTCGGACTGGAGCTTCTTTTCGTCGGCGATCGCCGAGGCCACCTGCTGCTTGGCCTTGGCCAGCTGACCCTTCATGTCCACGATCAGCTGGTTGAGCATCTTTTCCGGATTCTCGGCCCGCGAGATCAGGTCGTTGATGTTCGACCGGAGCAGCGTCGAGAAGCGATCAAAGATTCCCATGGACGGTCACCTTTCCCGGTACGGCGCAAGGGCGCCGAGATGCGAGGCCAGGGCGAGCGTCATCGAGTCGAAGCTCGCCTCGAACTCGCTGAAGTCGAGGTTCTCCAGCTCCAGCGTGTCGGTCAGCACCACGTGGTCGCCCTCCAGCCCGTAGGAGCCGTGCACCAGCTCCCGGGCATTGTACTCCAGGAGCTGGCGGAAGAGCTCGCTGCGCCGCGGCTCGCTGGCGGGGAGCTCCATCACGCGGACCCGGAGGATGACCACCGGCGGCGCGTAGTGGATCACGACCTCGGCGTCGTCGGGGGTGCGGGCGAGCCAGAGATTGGGCTCGATCTCCATGACCGTCAGGCTGCCGGCCTCGAGCCGGTCGAGAAACGACTGGATGTCGTCCTTGGTGATCATCGCTGAATTCCCCCGGGGATCTGATCGGGCTGTCCGCCTCGGGCGAGCAGCCGCTCGGCAAAATCTAACCGCTCCTCCACCTCGGCCAGCCGCTCCCGCAGCTGGTCCATCTCCGCCAGCAGCGCCGGATCCGCCTCCGCGCCGGTCCGGCCGCGCACCCGGTCCGCCAGCGCCTTGGCCACCGGGCTGGTGAAGATCTTCACCAGCCCCACACACAGCGCCACAAAGGCGATGGCGTCGAAGGGGCCCATGGATCAGCCGCCCGGCAGGCGGTCCGGCTCGGGCGACACCTGACCCCGAACCAGCACCCGCTCGGCGAATTCCACCCGATCCTCCAGCTCCGTCATGCGCGGCTGCATCTCCTCCAGCACCCGGACCCTTTCGCGCAGGGTCTCGAGCTCCGCCTCGGTCTCGGCGGCGACGCCGCCCTGCTCGATCCGGCGGGCCCAGGCGCGGATCAGCGGCCACAGGATGACCACGACGATCGCCCCCAACACCAGCAGCAGGGCCACGGCATCCCAACCTTCCAGGGAGCCCGTGACCGACACTTGCTGGCCCGGCGGGGCGGGCGGCGCCGGGACCTGGGCCAGGAGCATCACGGGCCCCTCGACCGCCCGAGCTCGGGGCTGCCTTCCTGACCCCGCGTCAACAGCCGCTCGGCGAAATCAAGACGCTCCTCGAGCTCGGCCACCCGCCCGTGTAACGCGTCCATATCCTCCAACCGGTGCTGCAGGCGCTCGACCTCCTCGCGGAGCGCGGGATCGGCACTCTTGCCTTCGAGCCGCCGGGCCAGTGCCCGCATCACGGGCCAGAGAATGACCGTGATGGCGATCAGGGCGAACACCACGATGGCCACGATACCGGGATCGATGCCCCCGTGGGCGAAGACCAGGTTCGGATCGAACGGGGGCGGCGTGGGCGGCACGGGCGGCGTGGGAGCTTGGAGAATCACGACTCACTCCCCTTGGCGACCTGGGCTCGCTCCTGGTTCTGTAGCAGGATGCGCTCCGTAAAGTCCATCCGCTCCTGCAGCTCGGAGACCTCGCGCCGGAGCTGGTCCACTTCGGCCAGCAGCTCCGGATCATGGGTCGGAACGGCCCCGTGAGCGCGGATCCGCTCCGCGATGGCCCGTCCGACCGGGCTCACCGACAGCAGGAACAGCGTTCCGCCGCCGAAAATGAACGTGATGGCGAGTATGCCTTCCATATCCATATGTCGGGTGCCTCGGCCACAGACGACTACGCGCCCGTCCCTACGGGGCGGGACGCCGGCGTGTTTCAGGGCGAAACGGGCGGATCAGATCAGCTCGACCGCCTCGATCGCGCCGAGGGACACGGCGATCTCGGTGTCGTCGCTGTCAGCCGGCCGCAGGTACACCTCATGGGCCGTGATGTGGGTATCGACACTCATCGGGATCCCGACCACCTCGGTGCGGGCGGTGGTCGTGATCCGGACCACCTGCTCGTGCCCGCCGGCGTACCCCAGGAGGGAAACGATGTCTTCGTAGGTCATGCGGACCTCCGACATGGGTGGGTCTCAAAATCTACGGCCGGTCCCCCCGCGTCGCCATGCGGAGGGACCGGCCGCGCGCCGCTTCCGACGGCGGTTACTGGCCGGTGGCGCGCTCCGCCGTGGCCGCGGGCGTCGGGGCCCCGAGCAGGTCCCGGTCCAGGAAGCGGGTGATCAGGTCGAACAGGTGGGCCTGGGTGCCCTTGCCCTGGCAGATGCAGTGGGTCCGGTTGGGGTACTCCATCATCTCGAACGGCTTGCCGGCGGCGACGAGGGCATTGATCAGCATCTCGCTGTTCTGGTAATGCACGTTGTCGTCACCCCCGCCGTGCACCAGCAGCAGGTTGCCCCGCATGCCGTCTACGTAGCTGAGCGGCGAGCCGCGATCGTACCCGGCCTTGTTCTCCGTGATGAGTCCGTTGAAGCGCTCGGTGTACACGTTGTCGTACAGCCGCCAGTGCGTCACCGGCGAGACGGCCACCGCCGTCCGGTAGAGCTCAGGATGCTGGAACAGCGCATTGAGGCTCATGAACCCGCCGTAGCTCCAACCCCAGATCCCGATCCGGGCGGGGTCCACGTAGGACCGCTCCCGCAGCATCCGCGCGGCCGCGGCCTGGTCGTGGGTCTCGAGCACGCCGAGCTGGCCGTAGATCGCCTTCCGGAACTTTCGCCCGAGCGGCGCGGGGGTGCCCCGGTTGTCCACGGTGGCGACCAGGTAGCCCTTCTGGGTCAGCATCGTGTGCCAGAGGTAGTACCCGCCCCAGTCGTCCTCTACCTCGGTGGTCCCCGGCCCGCCGTATACGAAGAAGAGGAGCGGGTACTTCCGGGTGGAGTCGAAGTCCGCCGGCTTGAGCAGCACACCCGGGAGCTTGGACCCGTCTTCCGCCGGGATGGTGAGCCACTCGATCGTGGGGCGCTTGAGCGCGGTGACCCGCGCGCGTAGCTCCTGGTTGTCCACCAGGGTGCGCACCGGCCGATGGTTGGGCAGCCGGACCAGGCGGGTGATCGGCGGGTTGCCGAGGCTGGAGTAGGTCTCGATGGCGTACTTGTAGTTGGGCGCCATGTCGTAGGTGTGGCTGCCCAGCTCACGGGCCGGGCTGAGGCGCTCGGGCGTGCCCTTCCCGTCGAGGCGGACCCGGAAGAGGTACCGCTGCACCGGGTTGTCGGGTGAGGCGATGTAGTACAGCCATCCGCCCTTAGGGTCGATCCCCTTGACCTGGAGCACGTCGTAGTCGCCCTTGGTGACCAGCCGGCTGCTCCGGCCGTCGCGGGAGACCACGTACACGTGCTTCCATCCGTCCCGCTCGCTCACCCAGGTGAAGCTCTTCCCGCCGTCCAGCCACACGAAGTCGTCCACCACCTCCACCCAGGTGCTGTCCCGCTCGGTGAATACCGTCCGCGCCTGGCCGGTGCGGGCATCGCCCAGGATGACCTGGTCCTCGTTCTGCAGCCGGTTGAGGCGTTGGAGGACTACCTCGTCGGAGTTCGCCGCCCACTCCATCCGGGGGATGTAGTGGTTGCGGGGGTCGCCCTGGAGCTCGATCCAGCGGGTGGGGCCGCCCGACGCGCTCACGACCCCGACCCGCGCGGCGGAGTTGGTCTCTCCCACCTTCGGGTACTGCACCGCGACGACCTTCGAGTACAGCGAGTCGGTGTTGTTGATCAGGTCGAAATTCTTCACCGAGTCGGCGTTGAGCTGCCAGTAGGCGATGGAGCGCCCGTCCGGGCTCCACCGCCAGCCGTCGGCGTAGTAGTTCATCAGCTCTTCTTCATAGACCCAGTCGAAGGTGCCGTTGATCAGCGTGCGCGAGCCGTCGGTCGTCAGCGGGGTAATCCTCCCGCTGGCGAGGTCCTCGACGTAGAGGTTGTTCTCCCGCACATACGCGACCCGGCGGCCGGCCGGATCGAACTTGGCGAACATGAGGGTGGACGGCTTGGCGTCCGGGCCGCCCAGCTTCCGGAGCTTGCTGCTGCCCCGGTCGAAGACCCAGTAGTCGCCCCGGGTGTTGAGCCGCCAGACCGGCCTGGTGTTGGTGAAGACCAGCAGCATGGTGCCGTCGGGAGACCAGCCGTAGTCCTCCACCTCCAGGGGCTCGTTCTCGCCCGACGGCACCAGTTGCCGCGCCGCCACCATTACCTCGCGGGTCCCCTTCTCCACGTCGTAGCGGACCAGGTCCGCCCCCGTCCCGTCCGCCGACGGCTCCAGCGTGGTGTAGGCCGTTCCGTCCTCCAGCCAGCGGGCCGGCCCGAACGGCTCGGCGGCGAACTCGCCCGAGGCATAGATCCGCCGGATGGTGAGCAGGGACGGATCGCCCTGCTGAGCCGAGACCGGCAGCGCGGCGGTCGCGAGGGCAAGCACGGCGGTCAGCAACGGGGAGGAACGAGGCACGGGGTGTCCGGGTCAAAAGGTGACGTGTGACGTTGCGGCGTGGCCCGGGATGGGGCCAACTTCCGCGGGAATAATAGTCCGGCAGACCGACCGGGGATTTGCGCATACTTCGTGCAAATGGCCCCTTCGGTTTCAACCGGCCACCCGAGTGAGGAGCGTACCTATGTCTTTCCCCGTTCCGACCCGAACCGCCGTGTGGGCACTGCCTTATGCCCTGGGCATGGCGACCGTGCTGGTCGGCTGCTCGAAGCAGGAGCGCCCGGAGGTCGCGCTCCGCCAGGCCTCCCTCGCCGCCCAGACGCCGGCGGCTCCGGCCGACACCGCGGACAGCCAGGTCGTGAGCTTCGACGCCGCGTCCAATACGGTGACTTTCAAGCTGGTGGCCGGGCCCTTCAACTGGAACGGTCTCGGCAACGGCGAGGGTACCCTCACGGTGCCGCCCAAGAGCAACATCGTCGTCAACTTCCTGC
>DATCWW010000508.1:0-4380 GCA_036566145.1 Gemmatimonadales bacterium | reverse complement strand
GGGCGCAGGGGCGCAGGGGCGCAGGGGCGCAGGGGCGCAGGGGCGCAGGGGCGCAGGGGCGCAGGGGCGCAGGAAAGAACAAGGTCCCCCGGCGTACGCAGATCGGAGCGTACCGTGACCGAAGTCACCGAGCTTGCAGAGCCGCATCGGTAGGCTCTCCGTGAGATCCGGACTACTGGATCGAAGGAGGATGGATGCGAATTCCGAGGCCCGCTTACCTGCTGCTCGCGCTCCTGGCCGGAGCGGCGGCTTGTGGCAGCTACAGCGCTCCGAACAACAGCCCAGGCTCGCCTGACAGCACCAGCGACAGCATGCCCGCAGGACCGACTTACTAGCGCGCTTGGGGGGATGGTTGAGAAAAACGGGGGCGCAACGACACCAGTCGTTGCGCCCCCTTCTGCCGATTTGCTGCTTGCTGCGCCCCTGCGCCCCTGCGCCCCTGCGCCCGCTGCGCCCCTGCGCCCCTGCGCTCCTGCGCCCTTCCTCAGCTCCCGCTCAACACCTGCTCCAGAATCAGCCACCGGTTCATGCCGGCGAACTTCTGGTGCATCTTGGTGATCGGGCCCGGATCCATCGCGTCCTCCTCGATCTGCAGATCCGCCAGCGCCTCGATGCCGCTCTTGAGGAACTTCCGCAGCCCCTTCTCCAGCGCCATGCCCGCGGTGCGGAAGTTGAACAGGGTGGAGAACTGCAGGATGAAGCCGAGGTCGGCGAGCTGCTGGTTGGTGATCAGCGTGCCGGCCTTCTTCGCCTTCCCGAAGTAGAGCGACGGCGAAAGATTGAACCCCAGCATCTGGTTGGGGTAGTGCTTCCGCACCCCCTCGGAGAACTCCTGGGGCTGGTCGAGCTCGGTGTTGTTGAACTCGGGCCAGATCACGTCCACGCCCAGCTCTGCCGCCTCCCAGGCATCCTCGATCGCCATCTTCACGCCGCCCGGCTCCTGGTCGGGAAGCGCGCCGTCGATCGAATCGGTCCGCGCGATGATCACGACGTTGATCCCGGTGGCCTCGCCCGCGGCCTTGATCGCCTTGAGCTTGGCGATCCACTGCTTGCGCGGCACCAGGATCTTGTTGCGCTTGGCCTTGCCCACATTCACGATGTGGCCGCAGGTGCGGTTCGAGGGATCCTGGTTCTCCAGGTGGACGCCGCCGGCACCGACCCGGATGAGCTCGGTGGCGAGGGTAAAGGTCTGGGTCGGGCCGCCGAAGCCCGCCTCCATGTCCACGTAGGCCGGCGGTGCCCCGATCAGCTCCTTGCCCTCGCTATCGTACCAATGCGTGTTACGGGCGCCCTCGATCCCCTTCTTGAGCTCGAGGACCAGCTCGACCATCTGGTGCGACTGATAGATCCCGATGTCGGGATACATGCTCTTGGTGGCGGCGAGCTGCCAGCCGGAGCCGTAGAGGCTGGTGAACCCGACCCGGGTCATGATCGCCGCGGTGAACGCGTCATAGGCGCCGGCGGAATGGAGATAGGTCTTCTTGTCCCGGGCCTCGTGCAGGAGCCGGCGGAGCTTGTCGGCCGGGACCTCCATGTCGGGCGGGGCGAACAGCTTGCTGACCGCCTCGGCGGGGTAGGACACCTTGGTGGACACCGGGGACGTCGCAGTCGCCATGAGGAGGACTCCTTCCAATGGAGCGTGCCGTCCCTCACCGGAGACGCCACAAGCACCCCGTCCGAGGGGCCGGGCGGGCAGGGGAGGACCTTGTGAAACCTTTCACATGATAGCGATTCCGCCGGGATCGCGCCAGAGGCCAGGCCGGCCGGCCGCGGGGAACCCCGCCGCGTGTCATGGCGTCCCTCGCCTGTCCCGCGTTACCTTTGCCCCCAACATGTTCATTACCAAGCCTTTCATCCGTGACCGCCGGATCCGGTTTGCCCTGGCGGGATGCGGGAGAATCTCGGCCAACCATTTCGACGCGCTCGAGAAGCACGCCGAGCGGGCGGAGCTGGTCGGCGTGTGCGACATCGACCCCGAGGCCCTCCGGCGGGGCGAGGAGCGGACCGGGGTCCCCGGTTTCCGTACGCTGGATGCCCTGTTGGCCGGGACGGACGCCGACATCGTCATCCTGTCCACGCCCAGCGGCATTCACGCCGAGCAGGCGGTGCAGGTCGCGGACGCCGGGCGGCACGTGATGACCGAGAAGCCGATGGCGACACGCTGGGATGACGGCAAGCGGATGGTGCATGCCTGCGACCATGCCGGGGTGCACCTCTTCGTCGTCAAGCAGAACCGGCGCAATGCCACGCTGCAGCTGGTAAAGCGCGCGGTCGAGCGCCGCCGCTTCGGCCGGATCTACATGGTCAACATCAACGTCTTCTGGACTCGGCCGCAGTCCTATTACGACAGCGCACCCTGGCGTGGCACCTGGGAATTCGATGGCGGCGCATTCATGAACCAGGCCAGCCACTACGTGGACCTGCTCGACTGGCTCATCGGACCGGTGGAGAGTGTGCAGGCCTACACCGCCACGCTCGCCCGGAACATCCAGGTGGAGGACACCGGCGTGGTCAGCCTGCGCTGGCGCACCGGCGCCCTGGGGTCGATGAACGTCACGATGCTCACCTATCCCAAGAATCTCGAGGGCTCGATCACCATCATCGGCGAGAAGGGCACCGTGCGGGTCGGGGGTGTAGCCGTCAACCAGATCGAGCACTGGAGCTTCGCCGACTCCGATCCGGACGACGCCAAGGTGGACCAGGCGAGCTACGAGACCACGTCGGTCTACGGCTTCGGGCATCCGCTCTACTACGACAACGTGATCCAGTCGCTCCGCGGCGAGGCCCAGCCCGACACCGACGGGCGGGAAGGCCTCCACTCGCTGGAGCTCCTCATCGCCACCTACCTTTCGGCGCGGGACGGGCGCCGGGTGGCCCTGCCGCTGGAGTACTGATGGGCGGGGAGCGGCGGCCATGATCCAGGTGCTCCACCGCAAAGGCATCATCCTCGCGGGCGGAACCGGGTCGCGACTCTACCCGGTCACCCGATCGGTCTGCAAGCAGCTCCTGCCGGTCTACGACAAGCCGATGATCTACTACCCGCTCAGCACCCTGATGCTGGCGGGGATCCGCGATATCCTGGTCATCAGCACCCCCCACGATCTGCCGGCCTTCGAGCGGCTCATGGGCAACGGGAGCCAGTGGGGGCTCTCGCTCACCTATGCGGCCCAGCCGGCGCCGGAGGGCTTGGCGCAGGCGTTCATCATCGGACGGGACTTCATCGGTTCGGCTTCCAGCTGTCTCATCCTGGGCGACAACATCTTCTACAGCCACGACCTCGGTGTGACTCTCCGGCGCGCAGGGAAGCGGGATCCGGGCGCGACCATCTTCGCGTATCACGTGCACAATCCGGGCGCCTACGGCGTGGTGGAGTTCGATCGCACCGGGCGCGCGATCGCGATCGAGGAGAAGCCGAAGCAGCCGCGGTCCAACTATGCGGTCACCGGGGTCTACTTCTACGACAACCGGGTGGTGGACGTCGCGCGGGAGATCCGGCCGAGCGCGCGTGGGGAGCTCGAGATCACCGACGTGAACGCATGGTATCTGCAGGCCGGCGAGCTCCAGGTCGAGATCATGGGTCGAGGGACCGCCTGGCTCGACACCGGAACCCACGAGCTGCTGCTCCAGGCCAGCCACTTCATCGAGACGATCGAGCAGCGGCAGGGGCTCAAGATCTCCTGCCCCGAGGAGATCGCGTACCGGATGCAGTACATCGATGCCGGTGCCCTCGAGCGCCTGGCCGACGCCTATCGGGGCACCAGCTACGGGCAATACCTCGGCCGGATCCTGAAGGAGCCCAAGGTCCGGTGAAGGTAGAGAGCACCCGCCTCCCGGGCGTGCTGGTGATCGAGCCCGTCGTCCATCGCGACCAGCGCGGGTTCTTTCTCGAGACCTGGCGGGCCGAGCGGTACGCCGAGGCCGGCCTGCCGACGAGTTTTGTGCAGGACAACCACAGCCGCTCCGCCCGCGGCACTCTTCGGGGGCTGCACTATCAGGTGAATCAGGTGCAGGGCAAGCTGATGCGCTGCGCCACGGGCGAGATCTTCGATGTGGCGGTGGACCTCCGCCGGGGCTCTCCCACTTACGGACGCTGGGCCTCGGTGACCCTGTCCGACCGCGATCACCGCCAGCTCTGGATCCCCCCCGGCTTCGCCCACGGCTTCTACGTGCTGAGCGACGTCGCCGACGTCGAGTACAAGTGCACCGCGCCTTATGATCCGGCGGACGAGCGGGTCATCCGCTGGGACGATCCCGACCTGGCCATCGCCTGGCCGCTCGACGGCAGGGCCCCGGTGGTCTCGCCCAAGGACGCCGGCGGGCTCGCCTTCCGCGACGCCCCGGCCTGCGGGTGAGCCGTGCCCGCGCGCCGGCCGCGCTCCT
>DATCWW010000487.1:0-9960 GCA_036566145.1 Gemmatimonadales bacterium | reverse complement strand
CCGCACGAGCGAACGCGTCGGCCGCCTCGGCCTCCGCGGCGGTCGCGGCGGTCACGCGGTCGTGCGCGCGGGCCTCCAAGGCGTCGATCTCGCCCGGGTCGCCGAGGCCCGCGCGCAGGCCCTCGAGCCGGGCGCGCAGCGCGGAGCGCGTCTCCTTGAGTCGGTCCTGCGCCGCGCGGAGGCGCTCGTAGCCCAGCACCCGGGACAGGAACTGGGCCCGCTCGGGGGCGCTCATCGCCGCCATCACAGCCAGCTCCTTCTGGCCGGTGAAGTAGGTGTTGAAGAACTCGTCGCGCGACATGCCGAGCAGACGGGTGACCCGCTCGGTAACCGACCCCAGGCTGTTGGCCAGCGGCGCCGGATCGCCGTCCTGGTAGAGCTCCGCATGGTTGAGCCCGCGCACGACGCGATACTGGTGCGCGCCGAGGGTGAACTCGAGCTCGACCTCCACCCGCGCGCGGGGCGGCGCGTTCCGCCGCCGGATCGAGTCGCGGCTGCCCCGCGCCGCGGGCATGCCGTACATCGCCCAGGCGATGGCCTCGAGGATGGTGGTCTTGCCCGCCCCGTTGGGGCCGACGATGCCGGTGAGCCCGGCCCCGAATTCCAGCTCGGTGGCTTCGTGCTGGCGGAAGTTGGCGAGGCGGAGCCGAGTGATCCGCATCAGGCCCCGGCCAGATCCCGCTCGACGCCGTCGAGGAGCTCGCCCCCGAGACGGACGAACGCCTCGCGGTCGAGCTCGGCGGGCAGCGGCCGGCGCGAGAGGTAGTCGCGCACCAGCTCGGGCAGCGGCTGGCGCCGACCCGGCGCGCCGACACCCACGGCGCGCTGGATCTCGGGCCGGCGGACGTCGAGGTGAAAGTGGAGCGCCTCCACCTTGAACCCGCGGATGGCGGTGTGATCGAGCTCCCGGCCAACGTGACGCGGGACGTCGTACACCCGGAGTCGAAGGATCTTGTCGGCGATGCCGCCGGGGACCTCCGCCAGGCGATCGGCGATCAGGCGGTCGAGCGCGGCCGCCGCCATCCCTTCGCCCGGGATGGGGGGGAGGTCGAGGATGGCGCGGGCCGGCTCGATGGGCTGGGGCTCGACGGTGCCGGCATCCAGGTCGACGAGGAGCCAGCCCTTGTTCCGGTGGCCGTGGCGCGCCTCGTCGGCGAGCTCGCCCCAGAGGTTGGGACTGACATACTCGAGCGCCCCGGCGTACCAGGCCCGGGGCGCGACCTGGTGCCGCACGTGATAGTGGCCCAGCGCCACGTAACTCCACTCCGTCGGCGCCAGCTCGTTCAGGCCGATGACCGCCCCGCCGTACTCGACCGAGCTGCGGTCGAAGGGGAAGACTCCCTCGATCTCGCCGTGCAGCACCAGCAGCTGCCGGCCTTCGGAGCCTTCGGGCCGGAGCGGCGGACGCTCGGAGACCAGGGCCTGGTGCGGCACGGCCAGCACCGCGACGTCGAGTTTCGGGTAGACCAGACGACGCGCCTGGTCGGCCGCGACGTCCACGCCGAGCTCCTCGAAGAGCCGAAGGATGGACCCCGTCTCGACCGAGCGGGGGGTGTCGTGGTTGCCCGCGACGAGCACGATCGGCGCGCCGGGCAGCGCCTCGCGCAGGCGCTGCATCTGGCGGAAGGCGAACACGATCGCCGCATTGGTCGGGCGAACCGAGTGGAAGAGATCTCCGGCCACCACGACCAGGTCCGGCGCCGCGGCGATCACACCGTCCACGGCGAGCCGGAACGCGCGCGCGACATCGGCCTCGCGCTGGTTGATGCCCGCCGCTGTCTGGCGATGATATTGCCGCGCCCCCAGGTGAGGGTCGGCGAGGTGAGCCACTTTCACACATGGAATGTCTCGCAGAGGGGCCATTAATCAAGCCCTCGCGGCGACCAAACGGCCAGACTCGCAACGAGTTAGGGCATGGGGACGCGGAACACGGGCGGCTTGCGTCGAGGGCATGTGAGTGTCTACGGTTGGGTATGGACACACCCCACGACTCCGCGACCGCCGCCTCCACGACCGAAGGCCTTCCCGTTGCCCCCTCGCTCGGCCCCGCCATCGAGCAGCTCCATCTCCCTCACGCCACCGAAGAGAACCGCGCGCGCATCGTGTACATCTCGCTGCTCGCGATCGGCGCGGCGATCGCCGCGGCGATCGCCGCGGAAGTGCTGGTGGGCGTGATCGCGCTGGTGACCAACCTCGCCTTCTACGGGCGGATCAGCTTCACCCCCGTCTCGCCGGCACACAACCAGCTTGGGGCCGGAGTGATCATGGTGCCGGTGCTGGGCGGGATCGTGGTCGGCCTCATGGCCCGTTACGGCAGCACGGCGATCCGGGGCCATGGCATTCCCGAGGCGATGGAGCGGGTGCTCAAGAACGAGAGCCGGATCGCTCCCCGGGTCACCCTGCTCAAGCCGCTCTCCGCCGCCGTAGCGATCGGCAGCGGCGGCCCCTTCGGCGCCGAGGGCCCGATCATCGCGACCGGCGGCGCGCTCGGATCCCTGCTGGGCCAAGTGGTGAGAATCACCGCCGACGAGCGGAAGATCCTGCTGGCCGCGGGGGCGGCGGCCGGCATGGCGGCCGTGTTCAGCACGCCGGTGGCCGCCGTGCTGCTCGCGATCGAGCTGCTGCTGTTCGAGTATCGAGCCCGCTCGCTGGTGCCGGTGGCGCTGGCCAGCTCGGCGGCCACGGCGATCCGGATGAGCCTGCATGGCGGGGCGCCGGTCTTCCCCATGGCCGACATCGCCCAGCCCGATGCCATGGCCATCGTCAGCTACATCGTGCTCGGCGGCGTGATCGGGCTGCTCGCCGCGGGGATCACCCAGGCGGTCTACCGCCTGGAGGACGCCTTCGAGCGGCTGCCGATCCACTGGATGTGGTGGCCGGCCCTGGGGGCCGTGGCAGTGGGCGTGATCGGGTACTTCAGCCCCCGAACTCTCGGCGTGGGCTACGACAACATCCAGGATATCCTCACCGGCTCGCTCGCCGGCACGGTCCTGCTCTCGCTGGTCATGCTCAAGCTGATCTCCTGGGCCGTGGCTCTCAGCAGCGGTACTTCGGGCGGGACACTCGCCCCGCTGTTCACCATCGGCGGCGGCCTCGGCTCGCTCATCGCCGCGGGCGCCATGGCGCTGATTCCGGGGCTGGGGATGGATCTGCGGGTGGCGGGACTGGTCGGCATGGCGGCCATGTTCGCGGGCGCGTCGCGGGCGCTGCTGACGTCCATCGTGTTCGCCTTCGAGACCACCCGCCAGCCGATGGGCCTGCTCCCGCTCCTCGCCGGGTGCTCGGCCGCCTATCTCGTCTCGCTCCTCCGGATGAAGCACACGATCATGACCGAGCGCCTCGCCCGGCGAGGCACGCCCGTGCGGACGGAGTACGCCGCGGATTACCTGGACCAGCTCCTGGTGCGGGACCACGCGGCGCGCCAGGTGGTCACACTCGGCGGTCAGCAGACGCTGGCCGAAGTCCGCCGCTGGATGGCCGACGGGGCCGGCGGCGCCAGCCATCAGGGGTTCCCGGTGCTGGACCAGTCGGGTGGCCTCATCGGTGTAGTGACCCGGCGCGACCTCACCGATCCCAAGGCCGAGGACGCGGCGACGGTCGGGAGCCTGATCAAGCGGCCTCCGGTGATCATCTTCGACGACAACACCCTGCGACAGGCCGCCGACCACATGGTCCGCGCGCGGGTCGGCCGGCTGCCCGTGGTGAGCCGGAAGACGCCGAGACAGGTGGTGGGGATACTGTCCCGCAGCGACCTGCTGGAGGCGCACGAGGATCGGCTCGACGAGGCCTTGTCGGCCCAGACGCCCAGGCTCGACATCCGGGCCGCCTGGGGCCGAGGCGAGTCGTGAGCGGCGGCCCGGGGCACGTGGACCGGCTGCGCGACTTCACCACCGACGCCCGGCTCCTGATCCTCACACCGATGGCCGCCGTGATCGGCGCGCTCGGCGCGCTGGTGGCGTACGCCCTGGTCTGGCTCATCGGCGCGATCACCAACCTGGTGTACTACCACCGATTCGACGCCACCATGGTATCGCCCGCGGCGCACACCCTCGGCGGGTGGGCGGTGCTGGTCCCCGCGGTGGGCGGACTGGTGGTCGGGCTCATGGCCCGTTACGGCTCGGAGCGGATCCGGGGCCACGGGATCCCCGAGGCGATGGAGGCGATCCTCATCGGCCGAAGCCGCATGAGCGCCAAGGTGGCCGTACTCAAGCCGCTCTCCTCCGCGGTCTCCATCGGCACCGGCGGGCCGTTCGGCGCCGAAGGGCATCATGACCGGCGGCGCGCTCGGCTCGTTGTTCGCCCAGGCATTCCATCTCTCCAGCGCCGAGCGCAAGACGCTGCTGGTGGCCGGCGCGGCCGCGGGCATGGCGGCGATCTTCGCCACCCCGCTCGCGGCGGTGCTGCTCGCCGTGGAGCTGCTCCTGTTCGAGTGGAAGCCGCGAAGCTTCATCCCGGTCGCGGCCGCCGCCGCGGTGGCCGCCGCGCTCCGGACGCCGCTCCTGGGCGCCGGGCCGATCTTCCCGGTCCCGACCCACGGAGCCTTGGCCTGGCAGGAGCTCGCGCTCAGCCTCGCCGTCGGCCTGGTTGCGGGCTTCGGATCGGGATGCCTCACCTGGCTGGTCTACGCCTGCGAGGACGGCTTCGCCCGGGTGCCGCTCAACCAGATGTGGTGGCCGGTGATCGGCGGGCTGTTCGTCGGGGTCGGCGGGCTGTTCTATCCCCGCGCGCTGGGCGTGGGCTACGACACGATCGGCGACCTGCTGCAGGGGCACCTCGCGGCGCCCTTCGTGCTCGGGCTGCTGGTCACCAAGGCGCTCATCTGGGCGATCGCCCTCGGCTCGGGGACCTCGGGCGGGGTCCTCGCGCCGCTCCTCATCATGGGCGGCGCGCTGGGCGCGGCGGAAGCGCACTGGATCCACGTCGGCGACGCTGGACTCTGGGGCATGATCAGCATGGCCGCGATGATGGGCGGAACCATGCGTTCGCCGTTGACCGCGGTCGCCTTCATGCTGGAGCTGACCGACGACATCGCCGTGCTGCCGGCGCTGCTCATCGCCTGCGCGGCGGCGCACGGGGTCACCGTCCTGCTGATGCGCCGGTCGATCCTGACCGAGAAGGTGGCCCGTCGCGGCTATCACGTGCTCCGGGAATACAGCGTGAGCCCGCTGGCGCGGCTACGCGTGGCGGACGTCATGGAGCGCGACGTCCCCGCGCTCCCCGCCTCGATGCACGTGGATCTCCTCCTCCGCCGCCTGGTGGCGCACGACTCGGTGCTGGGGCGCCGCGAGGCCTGGCCGCTGGTGGACGACGGCGGGGCGTTGGTGGGCATCGTGACCCGGGGCGACCTGGTCAAGGCGGTGGACGCCGACACGCGTCCCGACACGGCAGTGCTGGAAGTGGGAAGCCGGGCACCGGTCGTGACCTATCCGGATGAGCTGCTGCACGACGCGGTGGACCGTATGGTCCGGCACGACGTCGGACGCCTGCCGGTCGTCGAGCGGGCCGACGGCACCCGCCTGGTGGGGCAGCTCGGGCGCAGCGGCATCGCCGCCGCCTGGCAGACCCTGCTGGTGGAGGAAGAAGGGCGGGAACACGGGTGGCTCTCGGGCCGGGGACGGCTGCTGCGGATGAAGCTGCGGCGGGTCCTCGGCGAAACGCCGGCTCCGCCTCAGGCGCCGTAGCCGTCGTCCGCGCGCCTCACCGCCGGAATCCCCCGCCGCACGCCGAGCAGCTCACTCCCGACCCGCCGACCGAGACAGGCGACGAAGTACGCCAACGGATCCGCCGGACGCTCGCGCCGGGTCGCGGCGAGCGCCCGGCGCACGTCGTCCTCCCGCCGTCCGGCCACCGCGTCCAGCACCGCTTCCGCCGAGACCCTGCGGTCGAGCCGACGGAGCTGCCGCGCCGCGGCGTCGGGCAGGGAAACGTCGCCGGCGGGCGGGAACCGCTCGACCCCTTCCCTGCCGCTCAGCACCGGCGGCCGTGGAAACTTGACGAAGATCGGCTGGGTGAAGTGCGGATGCCGCACCATCAGCTCGCCCTTGGGCAAGGTGGCGAGCTTGATCTTGGTCGCGGGCGAGACGGTCTGGTACGCCGGGGTCGCCAGCTCGTCCGGGTCCATGCGGCCGAAGAGACCGGTGCCGGCATTGCCCACCACCCGCCGCTGCACCTGGGAGCGGAACTGCTGGGCGGAGAAGAGCACCAGGCCGAGATAGCGGCCGCGCTCGGACAGGTCGAGCAGCATCTTGCGCACGTAGGTGTCGGGTCCGTCGGCCGGGGCGTACTTGTTCAGCTCGTCCACGAACACGACAACGTGATCTACCCCGAGATCACGCCGCTCGAGGTGCTCCCGCAGCTTGGAGACGACCCGGGCGAAGACCAGGTCCTGGGCCAGCGGGTCGAGGCCCGCCACATCGACCACGTGCACGCTGCGATCGGTGAACTGGCCCCAGGGCAGATCGTTGGCCACGCCGTCGTCGGTGACCAGCCCTTTCGAGCGGGTGGAGATGTTGCCCAGCCGGTTCCGGATCTTGCGGATGGTCGCGAGGTGGTGGGTCTTCCAGACCTCGCCCCCGCGCCCGAGCGCCTCCATGAAATCGAAGATCGCGCGGAAGAACTCCTCGAGGTCCGCGAAGCTCTGGACCTGGAAAGGGCGGCCTCGCAGCATGTCGTCCTGATAGTCCCGCCCCACCACCCGGTCGGCCAGGAAGTCGATGAACGCGTCGGCCTTGGCATCCACATCGTCGCGGTTGAGCACCACCTCCGCGTAGTCGAGCACCTCGCGGAGTCCCCATACGAGCGGCTCGGTGTTGCCGGCGAGAGCCTCGTGAGTCCGCAGGGTATTGAGATTGATCCCGTCGGCCTTGAAGGGCGCGTAGTAGCGCACCGAGCGGAACGGTTCGGGCCGGAGCCCGAGCCTGGCATAGAGGCGCTGGTCCTCCTCGCTCAGCGTCGCCGGCTGGTCGAGGAAGCAGAGATCGGGGCCTTTCACGTTGAAGCAGAGCGCCGCCACCGAGCCCTTGTGGGCCGGGAACGTCTGGAAGATGCTCGTCAGCAGGAACTCGACGGCGCTGGTCTTGGTGGCGAGGCCGGACACGCCGGTGATGTTGAGGTGCGCCGCCTCCGGGCCGAGGAGGAAATCGCAGTCGAGGTACACCGGCGACGCCGACCCGCCGGCCGCGTAGAGACCCACCGGCATGCCGGTGGGCCGCTCGCCCGCGGTGTAGCCGTCCATGCGCAGCGCGAGCGCCACATCGGCGTCGGTGGCGAGCCAGACCGAGCCGAGGGGCACCGGCTGGAGCGGCTCCTCGGGCACCTGGCGGAGCACCGCGGCGGTATACAGGCGGATCTCGGTGCGCGCGGTGGGCTCGAGGCCGGCGGCCACCGGATCGCCGTCGGCGCCGAGGACCGCATGCAGGGGGGTGGCGAGGTCGGAGTAGGCGAAGCCGTCGGTGACCACGCCGTACACCGACCGGCCCCCCTCTTCAACCCGGACGATCGCCCCGATCCCGATGGGGGACTCCCGCGCGGTCCAGAAGTGGAACTGGTGCGGCGTGGCCGGCTTGAGCTCGGTCGCGACCACGCGCCCGATCGGCGCCGCTCCCTCGCTCGCGGCGCTCATGTGCGCCGGAAGGGGAAGCGGGCCCGCACGTCGGCCACCTCGGCATCGCGGCGGGCAGCGTCCCAACCGAGCTGCTCCGCCGACAGCGCCGCGACCTCCTCGATCACCCCGGGACCCGGATCACCGAGCGTGCCGATACCGAGGCGTCCGAAGACGCAGTCGCCGAGCCGCGCGACCATCTCGTTGCGCGCGGAGTGGACCACCTCG
Source organism: Gemmatimonadales bacterium (assembly GCA_036566145.1). Taxonomy (GTDB): domain Bacteria; phylum Gemmatimonadota; class Gemmatimonadetes; order Gemmatimonadales; family GWC2-71-9; genus CAVVWJ01. The sequence goes on along the minus strand of DATCWW010000487.1, from coordinate 2,132 downwards.
GCTCGGAGCACATCGGTGCCCGCGACGGGGCGGCCCCACTCGGGGCGCTCGTCGATCACACGGGTGACCTCGCCGTAGGCGGAGCCGTGATCGTGCGCCAGCCGATCGACGGTCAGGGGATCGGTCCCGGCCGGAAGCGCCGAGCGCACCTCGCGCAACAGGTCCTCGAATCGGCCGAAATCGCCCCCGTACACCCGGGCCGTCTCGGTCCGGCACGGGCGCGGCTCCCGGCCCAACTTGCGGTAGGCCAGGTCCACCGACCGCTGGGCGACGCCGCGGGCCACGGTGTAGCGGTTGGCGACGGCGGTCACCAGACACTGGACTCCGTCGGTAGCGGCGTTGTCCACCACGAGCGGGCGCTTGCCGAAGCTCACATCGCCCCCCTCGGCGTCACCCCGCTCGACCGGCAGCAAGCCCGCCATCACCAGTCCGACGTCATCGAGCGTGAGCTTGAGCCGGGGATCGGCCTCGTTGATCTCGTCGAGAAAGTCGGTCACTTCCTTCTCGGTGACCCGGAGCCGGTCGGGCTCTTCCTTCCAGATGAGACTGTTCACCCCGATCATGGTTCGGCCCCGCCAGGGCACGAGGAAGAGGTGGCGGGTGCCGCGGCTCAGCACCGCCGAGGGATCGTGATACTTGGTCTGGACCGCGAGGGCACGGTCCTTCACGATCGTCCGCTTCAACACCAGCGCCATGTCGCGGGAGTAGGGAATGCTCGGCGCCTTGCGTACGCCGGACCGGAGCAGCAGCGCCTCGGCGTAGGGGCCGGCCGCGTTCACCACCACCCGGGCGCGCACGTCGAATCGCTCGTGGCCGATCCGGTCCTCGACGGCGGCGCCGATGACCCGCCCGCCCTGCTGCAGCAGCGCGGTGACCTCACAGTGATTGGCGACGATGGCGCCCGCCCGGGCGGCCGCGCGCACCATCGACCAGACCAGACGGGGCGGGTTCTGCATCTGCCCGTCCCAGAACACGCCGGCGCCGGTGAGCCCGTCGGGGGGCAGCTCGGGAAACCACTGCAGCACCCGCCGGCGCGACACGATCCGGGCCGCGGGAATACGCCGCATCCGGTCGCCGACGCCGGCGTTCCGGTCCGCGGTCAGGAGGTTCAGCACGGTGAAGCCGGCCGCCAGGATTTCCGGCCCCTTCATCCCGTGGCCGTACGCCGGGATGACGAACTGCATCGGATGGACCAGGTGTGGCGCGGCCCTGAGCAGTGCGCGCCGCTCGCGCGCCGACTCCCGCACCCGCACGATGTCCAGGTGCTGGAGATAGCGGACGCCGCCGTGCACCACCTTGAGGGACTCGGCCGAGGTGGCGCCGCCGAAGTCGCCGCGCTCGAGCAGGGCCACGGACAGCCCTCGCAGCGCCGCGTCCCACGCGGTCGCGGCGCCGGCGACGCCGCCGCCGATCACCAGCAGGTCGAACTCGCGGTCGGCCAGGGGAGCGAGGGTGCGCGCCATATCAGGCCACGGTCCCGGCGCGGGCGCGCAGATACTGCTCCACCGAGTGGATGCCGTACAGGAGACGGTCCCATCGCGGATCGGGGGTACTGAGCGGGGCCCGCTCGGCGAGCAGGCGGCGGGAGAGCAGGTCCGCGCTCTCGGTGCCGCCGTTGGCGGGCGCGACCTCGACCCGCACCAGACCGTGGAAGAGGTCGCGGTCCTCCCAGGGCCAGAGCCGTACCGCCCAGGCGAGCACCGGTGCGACGCTCCGACTCGCCGGGGCGAAGACCGAGGTGCGTTGTCCGGCCGGCAAACGGAGATAGCGCTCCAGGTCGGCGCCGTCGAACGGCAGCGTCGCGTGACTCTTGGAGACGCCCAGCGCGCGCGGATCGGCCGCCCAGTCGGGACTCTCGCTGAGCGACCCGTCGATCACCAACCAGGCATCCGAGCGGCGCCGGTACGCCGCGCCGACCTCGAGCTCGAGCGTCCCTCGGGCGCGATCGAGAACGCGGCCGGCCTGGGTGAGGTCCCGCACCGGGTGGGCCGGCTCCTCGTCCGGCAACGGGACCTCGGCGAGGCCGCTCAGGGCATCCGCTGCCGCCGCGAGGGCGGCGGGCCGCCCGATGGCGAGCCAGCGCCGGCTCTCCACCACGGTGCGGAGCCGCCCGCCCCGTCGCTCGCGGACGG
>DATCWW010000044.1:0-2543 GCA_036566145.1 Gemmatimonadales bacterium | reverse complement strand
GGAGCCGACAGGGCGGCGGGGGCGGCTGACACCGCGGCCGGGGCGGCGCTGGCCGGCTGGGCATCCCTGCCCTCTCGGTGCACCCCGAACACCGCACTGCAGACCGAGCAGCGCGCCCGCACCCCCGCCTCGGGCACCTTGGCCGGATCCACCCGGAACACGGTGGCGCAATTGGGGCAGGTCACATTCATCGCGTTGTCCTCATGAGGGCTCGCGGGACCCTGGCCCCGGCCGCTCCTCGCCGTTCGTGCCTTGCCGCCGGTCGACCACGAAGACCGACCCCGGCAGCGTCTTGGCGTAGCTCTTCATCTCGGTGGCCAGCTCGCTCACCTGCGCGGGATGGGTGAACCGGCGGTGCCGGTTGGTCACGATCCCCACCGACAGGGTCATGAGCGGCACCCGGTGCAGCTGACCCCGCCGGTCCTTGCCGAAAAAGTAACCGGCGCGCCGGTCCTGGTCGTTGTACTGCAGCGGAATCAGGGTGTCGAAGACGTCCAGGATTTCGCCGCACACGGCGCCGATCTCGCCCAGGGGTATGATGAAGATGAAATCGTCGCCCCCGATGTGCCCAACGAACCCCCGGGCACCGAGCAGCCCTTTCACCACATCGTGCAGGATGCGGGACAGCAGGTAGATGACGCGGTCGCCGTCGTAGTAGCTGTAGCGGTCGTTGAATTCCTTGAAATGGTCGAGGTCGGCGTAGCAGACCGCGAACTCCTGCCCCGAATCCAGCCGCCGCCGGATCTCCCGCTCGATCTCGGTGGTGCCGGGAAGGCGGGTGGAGGGGTGGACCGACACGTCCCGCTCGGTCCGCACCAGCATGGCGTCGAGACGGGCCCGCTGCTCGGCCGGGGAGAAGATCCCGCTGATGACCTCGTCCGCGCCGGCCGCGAACCAGGCCTCGACCTGCTCCGCCTGGTGCTCGTTGGTGAGCGCCATGACCGGGACGATGCCGGTGAACGGGTCGCTCTTGAGCCGGCGAACCAGGGCGATCCCGTCGCCCTGCCGCTCCCCGCCGTCCACGAACAGGAGCGAGGGGTGTCCTCGCAGGATGATCGCCTCCACCTCATCGGGACGGCTGAAGACCAGGAGAGGAAAGGCGTTGGCCGCGGCCCACTGGCGTACGAGGGCCGGGACCGGGCAGGCGTCCGGCGAGTAGAAGAGAATCGTCGGGCGAGTCCGCACCCATTGCCTCTCGTAAGAAATTATAGCTAGCTAACTTAGGAACCCTTTCCCCACAAGTCAAATCAGAGAAAGAAGGCCCCCACGGCCACCATCGCGTACACCGCCAGTAGCTGGACCCCCTCGAACCAGTGCGACTCGCCATCGAGGGTGATGATGGCGGTCACGATGGTGGCCATGCCGAGGGCGAGCACTTCGAAGGGCTGGAAGACCAGGTTCATCTCCCGGCCCATGAAGATGCCGGCGAAGACCAGGATCGGCGCCACCAGCAGGGCGACCTGGGTGCTGGACCCGAGCGCGATCTGGAGACCGAGCTCGATCTGCCCCTTCCGGGCCAGCACCACCGCGGCGGCATGCTCCGCGGCATTGCCGATGATCGGGATGACGATGAGCCCGAGGAACATGGTGGACAGCCCCAGCGCCTCGGTGGACGCGGTCGCGGCGTGCACCAGCAGCTCCGATTCCACCGCCACCCCCACGGTGGCCGCTCCGAGCACCAGCAGGGCCCGGCCCACGCTCCAGACCGGTCCGTCCATGGGATGGGCCTCGGCGCCGAACATGCGGCGGTGGGTCTTGAGGGTGAACAGCAGCGAGCAGCCGTAGGTGATCAGGAGGACGACGGCAACGGCCTCCGACATCCTGAGCTCGGAGATCCGGGCGGTGGCTTCGGTGTGGAGCCCATGGAACAGGGCCGGAAAAACCAGTGCCACGACCGAGAGCGCGAGCATCCCCGAGCTCATCCCCGCGCTGGTGCGGTTGAAGCGCAGCGCCTTCCGGTCGATCCCGCCGGCGATGATGGCCAGCCCGAGGATGAGGAGGAGGTTGCCGAGAATGCTGCCGGTGATGGACGCCTTCACCAGGTCGACCAGTCCCGCGCGCAGCGCCACGATCGCGATGATCAGCTCGGCTGCGTTGCCGAAGGTGGCATTGAGCAGCCCGCCGATCGTCGGGCTGGTCCTGTGGGCGAGGTGCTCGGTCGCCTCCCCCATGTACCCGGCCAGCGGCAGCACCCCGAGGCAGGCGGTGAGGAAAACCCAGACCGGCGGGGCGTGCACCACGTACCCCAGCACGATGCTGACCGGGAGCATGACCAGCATCACGAGCCGCCAGGAAAGCGTCCGCCGCCGCTCCAGATGCCTGGGGAGACGGGGTGGGGACGGGGCCTGGGCCTCTGCCGTCGGCGCGGCGCGGCTCTGTCCCTCGGGCGAGGTACGCTGCGTGCCTCGTCGGGTCCGCTCGGAGGGGCCTGGAGCGGTGCCCGGCCCCTTGCCCAGGACGCTCCGAACCCGCTCCGGACCGATCCCGGCATCGCTCAGGATCCTCGCCATGGGGCCGCGAGGCTCGTGTAGCGCCGCCAGCAG
>DATCWW010000456.1:0-2389 GCA_036566145.1 Gemmatimonadales bacterium | reverse complement strand
CACGCTGGCGCGTCTTTTCCGCGCCACTGGCGTGCCGCGGGCGCTCGCCGGGGGCGGGCGTCTGGGGTTCGGAATGGGCATGGTAGCGGCGAGCGCGGCGCGGGGGCCGGAGGACGCAGAGACGCAGAGACGCCGGGGCGCAGGGGCGCAGGAGGTGGTCGATTACGCGCCGTCGAGCGTCCCTGCGCCCCCGCGACCCAGCTCCCCTGCCCCTGCGCCCCTGCGCCCTGGCGCCCCTACGCCCTCCGTCGCCCTCTTCCGCGGCTGTGTCATGGACACCCTCTTCCGCCACGTCCACGAGGCCACCAGGCGCACGCTGGAGGCCAATGGCTACCAGGTGGTCGAGGTGGAGGGGCAGACCTGCTGTGGGGCCTTGCACGAGCACGCCGGCGACCGGCAGGCGGCGACCGCGCTGGCACTGCAAAACCTTGCGGCCTTCAGCGGAGACACGGACTACCTCGTGGTGAACAGCGCCGGCTGCGGCGCCCTGCTCAAGGACTACGGCCACCTCCTCGGCGGGACCGCCGCCGAAGCGCTCGGCGCCCAGGTGCGGGACGTGAGCGAGCTCCTGGCCGCCGCCGGGCCCCGCCCTGGCGCCCCGCTCGAGCTCGACGTCGCCTACGACGCCCCCTGTCACCTGCAGCACGCCCAGCGGGTGCACGACGCTCCCCTCGCCCTGCTCCGCGCCATCCCCGGTCTACGGCTTCGCGTGCTCCCCGGCTCCGACCAGTGCTGCGGCAGCGCCGGGATCTACGCCGTGCTCGAGCCCGAGATGGCGCGCGCGGTGCTGGAGCGGAAGATCCGCACCTTCGCCGAGGCGCGGCCTCGTCCCGACCTGATCACCACCGGCAATCCCGGCTGCCTGATGCAGATCGGCGCCGGCCTGATGGCGGCGCGGCTGCCGATCGGGGTGGCGCATCCGGTGGAGCTGCTCGACTGGAGCTATGAGCGGGCGGGGATGTATGAGGGCGCAGGGGCGCAGGGACGCAGGCGCGGCGACGCAGGGACCCAGAGACGCAGGCGCAACGACGCAGGGACGCAGAGACGCAGGGACGCACGGCTGCGGGTAATCGACCACCTCCTACGCCCCTGCGCCCCCGCGACCCTGCGTCTCTGCGTCCTCCGCCCGTGCGCCCCCCCTCTCACCCGATTATCTCTTCATTGTCATGTCCGCCACCGGAATCCTCTTCGACTTCAACGGCGTCATCGTGAACGACGAGCCGCAGCATTGCGAGGCGCTGATCACCACGCTCGCCGAGTACGGGTATCCGCTGGATCGCGACACCTACTACCGCGACTACCTCGGGTTCGACGACCGGGAGTGCTTCCGCTTCACCTTCGCGCGGCGCGGCGCGGCCGTGGAGGAGGGTCGGCTCCGGGAGGCGATCGAGCGGAAGAACGCCCACTACGAGCGCGCCATCCGGGGCTCGATGCAGCTCGTGCCCGGCGCCGCCGAGTTCATCGAGGAGGCCGCGCTCGACGGCCACCAGCTCGGCGTGGTGTCGGGCGCGTTGCGGCGGGAGATCGAGCTGGTGCTGTCGCTCGCGGAGCTCCGCCCCCACTTCGCCGAGATCGTGGCCGCCGAGGACGTGGCCGCGTGCAAGCCCGACCCGCAGGGCTACCTCCAGGCGCTCGCGCGGCTGGAGCTGGAGCCGAGGCGGTGCGTGGTGGTCGAGGACTCGCTTCCGGGGCTCACGGCGGCCCGCGCCGCCGGGCTCCGCTGCGCCGTGCTCACTACCTCCCATCCGACCGATGCCTTCACCGACGCCGACCTCGTCTGGTCCGACTTCGCCGGCCGCCGTCCCGGCGAGCTCCCCTGGTCCCATGCCTGATCTCGACCTGACGCTCGACCGCGCGCGGCTTGACGCCCTGAGACACGGGGCGGTGGTGGTGGCGACTCGGCCCGCGGTCTTCCGGGTGACGGGCAGCGGTGCGCTCACCTGTCTCCAGGGACTGCTCACCAGCGACCTCCTGGCGCCCGGCGACGGCGCGCTGCTCTACGGCGCGATGCTCACCCCCAAGGGCGCCATCGTCACCGACGCCTGGGTCTTCCGCCGGGGCGACGCGGTCACGATGGTCGTGCCGTGCGAGGGCCGCGCCGCCGCGCTCGAGATCTTCGGTCGCACCTTGCCGCCTCGGCTCGCTCGCGCGGACGATCTCACCGGCGAGGTGCGGGTGGCCTGGCTCCTGGGCGACCGGGGATTCCAGGTGCTGGCCAAGTCGGGCATCGGGGCGCCCGAGGGCGCCGGGCGGATTCACGAGGTGGGCTCGGGCGAGAGCGCCGTCACCGTCGCGCTCGCGCCGGAAACGGCGCCGTTCGCGGCCTGCCTGGTGGGGCCGGCGTCGGCCCTGGATCCGCTGGTGGCCCGGCTGGTCGCGGCGGGCGCCC
>DATCWW010000436.1:0-4448 GCA_036566145.1 Gemmatimonadales bacterium | reverse complement strand
GGCGAGCACGGCCGCCAGGCCGAGCAGCCGGAGGGACGCAGGGTGACGCGGGGATCGAAAGGAACGGGTCATAGGTGCGCCTCGCGAGTCTGAGCTGAGCGGGCCCGGAATGAGCCCTGATGAACAATGATACTACGCGCGGCCAGGACCCGGGGGTCGCCCGACCGTGCTGCGCGCTGCATGGGTCCCGGACCGTCAGCCGAGGCCGAGCTTCTCCACCAGCGCGCCGTACCGCGGATCCGTTCGCAGGGGATCCAGCCAGGGGGCGACCTTGAGGAACAACAGACCGGGCTCCCGCTCTTCGAACGCCCGGTGCAGCTCCTGGAACGCGCGGTCCTTGAGGTCGAGCGCCGTGAACAGCAGGGCCGACAGCAGCGAGAGCCGGTTGTCGCCCGCGAGCTTGGCCTCGAGCTCCCAGAGCAGACCGTTGGCCTCCTCCCGGTGGCCGGCCGCCGCGCAGGCGTAGGCCAACATCAGCTTTTTCACTGTCTTGAGGCCGGGCTTCTCCAGCTCCCGCCGGATGTCGGCGATCGCCTCCTCGGGCGTGCCCCGGGCGATGTGCACCCACCAGAGGACCAGGCGGGCGCCGAGAAAGTCGGCGTTCATCGCCAGCGTCTTGCGGAGCTCCTCGATCGATTCGTCGTAGCGGCGCGCGAAATAGAGAATCCAGCCGACCGCGCGGTTCACCGGGACGGCGAGCGGGTCGAGCTGCTGCGCCTTGCGGATCTCCCCGACCGCGTCGTCGAACCGGCCCTGCGCCGCCAGGAACTCGGCGTACCACTCGTGGGCCATCACGTAGCTGGTCTTGAGCTCCAGCGCCCGCTTGAACTCCCGCTCGGCGCCCGACCAGTCGAGATCGCCCAGCCAGCGGGCGTACGCCAGCGAGGTGTGCGCCTCGGCCAGGGAATCGTCCATCTCGAGCGCCTTGAGCGCCATTCCCTTGGCGAGCGCCAGGTACTCCACCGGCGGCTTGGAGCTGAAGCCAATGCTCAGCAGCTCGTAGGCGTCGGCCAGTCCGGCATAGGCCACCGCGTAGCCCGGGTCCTTGGCGATGGCGGCCTGGTAGCACTCGATGCCTTTGAGGACGTCCTGCTCCGACCACTTGTTGGAGTGGAACCGACCCAGGAGGTAGAGGTTGTACGCATCGGCGTCCTGGGTGGCCTTTTTCTCGACCCGCTTCTTCTCCTCCGGCGACAAGGCCACGGACAGCGCGCCGGTGATCTGCTGGGCCACCTCGCTCTGCACCTCGAAGATGTCGGTGAGCTGGCGGTCGAAGGTGTCGCCCCAGAGGTGCTTCTCCGAGCCCGGTTCCACCAGGTGCACCACGATCCGGACCCGTTGGCCGGCCCGGCGCACGCTCCCCTCCAGGATCGCCCCCACGCCCAGCTCCTGCGCGATGGCGGTGATCTTCTTGGTCGTCTTCTTGTACTGCATCGAGGAGGTGCGCGAGATGACCTTGAGCGCGCTGATCTTGGACAGCTGGGCGATGATGTCGTCGGTGATCCCGTCGCTGAAGTACTCGTTCTCGGGATCGGTGCTCATGTTCTCGAACGGCAGCACGGCGACCGACTTCGCGCTCTGGAGCTCTTCCACCATCGCCTGGGCCGCGCCCACCGCGATGGCCACCGTCGCCGGCGTGCCCAGCGCCTCGGCGAACTGGCCGACGGTGCTGTAGCGGTCCGCCGGGAGCGTGGCCATCGCCTTGCGCACCGCGGTATCCACCGCCTCCGGGACGAGGTCCCGGGCGGATCGGGCCGAGGGGACCGGGCTGGTCAATCGGCTGGCGATCACCGCGGTGAGGGTCGCCCCTCGGAACGGTGGCTCCCCGGTGAGCATCTCGAACAGCACGCAGCCGAGGCTGTAGATGTCGCTCCGGCCGTCGAGGAAGCGGCTGCCGTCGATCTGCTCCGGACTCATGTAGCCGGGCGTGCCGACGACGTGCCCGGTGCTGGACTCCCCCGCGCCCACCGCGCGGGCGACGCCGAAGTCGGCCACCAGCGCGTGGCCCGAGTCCATGAGAATGTTGGCCGGCTTGATGTCGCGGTGGACCACGTTGCAGCTGTGGGCGTAACTCAGCGCGTCGGCCACCTCACGCGCAATCTGCAGGGCGTCGGCGATGGGCAGCTGCCGCTCGCGGTCGAGCCGCTGGCGCAGCGACTCGCCCTGGATATACGGCATGACGTAGTAAACCAGGCCGTCCACCTGGTCGGAGTCGTAGAGCGGCAGGATGTGCGGGTGGTGCAGCCGAGCGGCGATCTGGATCTCGTGCAGGAAACGGGCGGCGCCGATTTCCTCGGCCAGGTCGGGCCGCAGGACCTTGATCGCGACGTCACGGTTGTACTTGAGATCGTGGGCGAGAAAGACGCGCGCCATACCGCCCTGGCCCAACTCGCGCTGGAGGCGGTACCGGGTGGACAGGGCATTGCCCAGTCGTTCAAGAAGCTCGGCCACGGTGCGTCAATCTCCCAGGCGGCCCAGCCCTGGCGTCCGAGGTGACCTAAACGGGTTCGTCGCCAATATATGGGTTCTGCCACCGCTCGCTAGAGAGGTCGCGAGGGGGGCGCACCGCTAACCTTTCGTGAGTTGAGCAAGAGGCGCGGGACGGTCGGCGGATCCCCAGGTCGGGCGGCGGCGGACTCACCCGCCGCCGGGTGTCGGCCATCGGACCGAAACACTCAGAAGTCGAAGCGATCAGTCTGCAGGAACTTGTTGCTGGTAGCATCGTCCCGGGTGAACACGATGACGAACGTGGCGTCGGGCTCGGGGCTGAGCTGGTAGGTGACCTGGGCGTCGTAGTCCCCGCTCACCTCCAACGGGTCGGTGTCTCCCAGGGAGGTGTCCGGCCCGCCTTCCGTGGTCGGCTTCCCCCAGAACTGCAGCCGGTACGCTCCGGCCGGACCGTCGTTCCGCAGGTGGAGCGTCACGGTCTGCTGCGCGGAGCCCTGAGCCAGTCCGCCATCCACCACCACCACCGTCGCAACGTCCGCCTCGGGTGGAGGGCCGTTGCCTCCCCCGCCGCCATCGGTGTTATCGGGTCCACTGCCGTCACCGCCGCAGCCGGCGAGCAGGGCCGCGACCGCAAGGCTGGATACCATACGAGTGATCATCGGGCGAGCCCTCCTCATGCTGAATCCGGCGGTCCAGGCCACAGTGTGTGGGCGCGGCGGCCGAGGTCAAGCGTAGAGAGAGGGACGTGCCAAGGGCGATGGGGGTCACACGAGGTCGCGCCAGCCTCAGAAGGAGCTCGGGCCCTGCCCGCCCTACCTGGCGGCCACGCCTTTCGCGCCGACGACTGTGCCATCGCGGATGACCGCGCGGCCGTCCACCTCGACGGTCCCGTCCCCCAGGTGGGTGAACACCCCGAACCCCATGTTGATGTCGCCACCCGCCCAGGCGTTGTCCCCCACCACGACGGTGACCATGCCGGCCCGGGTCCAGGCGTGGATCGGCTTGCCGGCCGGCAGCTTCAGTCCGGGATTGATCCCGAAGTCCACCGCGCTCAGGACATCTTTTCCGCGGCCGGCCGAGTCGTATTCGGCCTTGAACGCCTCCAGGCCCGACGTCGCCGTCATCGAGACCACCTTGCCCTTCTTGAATTCGAGCCGGAGACCTTCCAGGCGCTTCCCGCCGTAGACGTCCTCGTCCGTCACCAGTACGCCCTCGGCCGAGCCCGGGGCGGGAATCAGGTACACCTCCCCCGCCGGCAACCAGACGGAGGTTGCGGGTCCACCGCGGCGCCGATCTTCGGCCGAGATGACGCCGTCGCTCACGTACACGGGCCGCCCGGCCACGCGGACCCGAAGGTCCGTACCATTCGGGGCCGTGATGTGGACTTCGTTCCCCGCCTCGACCACCTGCCGGAGCACCTCGCCGGTCCGCTGCAGCTCAGCGTAGTCGACATCGATCCCTCCAAAGAGCATGTCCGCGAGATCCCGCCGCGAGACGCCGAGCTGCTCGGCGCGCTCGGCGCTCGGATACAGCCCGGTGCCCAACCAGACCGATCGGACGCCGCGCTTGCGCATCAGGGCGAGGACCGGGCCGTCCGCGCGGCTCCGGGCTTCGATCCGCGCCGGCGGAACGCCCTCGAGCGTCCGCTGCTCGGCGGACTCCGTCCCGATGATGACATCGACGACGCCCGCGAGTCTGAGATTCGCTTCGGGAGGGACGGTGTCGTACTGGGCGGGCACCTCGTCGTACATCCGCCGCCGAAGCCGCTCGGTCCTCACCGTCATCAGCGGCGAGCCGCCTCGCTTCTGGACCTCCACGGCCAGGTCCTCCAGGAGGGGCAGATCCTCGTCCCGGCCAAGGAGCCACACCACATCGCCGGCCTGCACTCCCGCGACCTGTCCTACCACCTTCTCCGCGACCGCGCGGTAATCCCGTTTCCCTATGGACTCCGATTCTCGCGCCGTCGAGTCCCTGACCGAGTCTCGGGCCACGGCCGCGGC
>DATCWW010000429.1:0-3793 GCA_036566145.1 Gemmatimonadales bacterium | reverse complement strand
CCGTCCTCCCGCGACGAGGTCCAGGATGCCGCCGAAGTTGGCCTGCACGCTGAGCGAGCCGTTCGCCTTCTCCTTCGTGGTGAAGTGCATCTTGCCGGTGCCGGTGCCGAGGATCGGGTGGGACGAGAGCTCGCAGACATCGCCGGTCGCCCCCTCGTAGAACACGATGGTGGCCTGACTCAGCTGGTCACGGATGTGGAAGGCGCCGGACGGCGTGATCAGGACTCGCGTGATGCCGCCTCCGTCGGTGACCATGGGCCCCGAACCGCCACAGTCGGGGAGATCGCCTACCGGCGACACCAGGCCGAAGGTCGCCGTGTAGTTGCGAGTCGGATCTGCATCGGAGATCAGGAAGAAGGGTTGCAGGATCTTGATGTTCGTGGCGCCGAGACTGGGCGCGGGCGGCGTCGGGGAGACCGGATCATCGGCGGCCTGGCAGGCCGGCAGGATGGCGAAGGCGAGCGGCAGGACGAGGTGGGCGCGGCGCATATGGGGGCCTCCACTGGAGGGGTTTTTCGACGGATGTGCCCTCGTTGGGTGTGAGGGCTGATGTACGGTGTGGTACAGAGGCTGTCAAGCGTATATTCCGCCTGCCTCCACCGGATCCGAGCCACGACCGCTCGCGACCACGTCACCGATCTCCTGCTCCTGCTCCGCGGGGGCGACGAGTCCGCGATGGACCGGCTCTTCCCCGTGGTGTACGAGGAGCTGCGGCGGATCGCCCACTACCACATGGCGGGCGAGCGCCCCGGCCACACCCTCGGCACCACCGGCCTGGTGCACGAGACCTACCTCAAGCTGGTGGACCAGACCCGGGTCCAGTGGCGGGACCGGGGCCACTTCTTCCGCGTCGCCTCCTGGGCGATGCGGCGCATCCTGGTGGACTACGCCCGGACCGCCCAGGCGATCCGACGAGGCGGCGGCCAGGCCCCCGTCACTCTGAATGAAGAGCAGGCGGGCACCGAACGGGGAGCGGCGCTGGTCGCCCTGGACGAGGCCCTGCACCGCCTCGCGGCCGTGGATAAGCGCCTGAGCCAGGTCGTCGAGTGCCGCTACTTCGGCGGACTCACGGAGGAGGAAACGGCGGAGGCCCTGGGCGTGAGCGCCCGGACGGTGGAGCGGGACTGGATCAAGGCGCGGAGCTGGCTGCGTCTCGAGCTGGGGGAATGAGCCGATGGGCGCTCCCACCCCGGAACGCTGGGCCGCGCTCGAGCCGCTGCTGGATCGGGCGCTGGACCTGCCGCCCGAGCGCCGGTCCGAGTTCCTCCGCTCCGCCTGCGACGACCCGGCGCTGAGAGAAGAGCTCGAGCGGCTGCTCCGCGCCGGGGAGACGGCCGGCGACCTGCTGACCGGACCGGCCACCGCCTTCGCGGCGCCCGTGGTGGCCTGGGTGGATCGCCGACGCGAGGAGACCTCCGCGCGGCCCGGCTTCGCGGCGGGAGAGAGCCTCGGGCCCTATCTGATAGAAGGGGAGCTGGGCCGGGGCGCCATGGCGACGGTGTACCGGGCCCACGATCCGCGGAACGGCCGCGCCGTGGCGATCAAGGTGCTGCGGGCCGACGTCGCGGGCGTGCTGGCCCGGGAGCGCTTCGCCCGGGAGATCGCCATCGTCGCGCGGCTCGATCACCCCCGGATCCTGCCGCTCTACGAATCGGGCTCCTTCACCCGTGACGACGGCACGCCGGTCGTCTACTACACCATGCCCTGCATGAGCGGCCGCTCCCTCCGCGACAGGCTCGACGAGGAGCCCCAGCTGGCGATCGCCGAAGCGGTGACCGTGGCCCGGGAGGTCGCTGCGGCGCTGGCGCATGCCCACGCCGCCGGCGTGGTGCACCGCGACATCAAGCCGGAGAACATCCTGCTGGAGGAGGGCGGCGTCCGGGTCGCCGACTTCGGCATCGCGCGGGCGCTCGACGAGGCCGGCGGCGAGCGGCTCACCACCACCGGCCTGGTGCTGGGGACCCCCACGTACATGAGCCCGGAGCAGGGATGGGGAGGCCCGCTCGACGGCCGGGCCGACATCTACGCGCTGGGCTGCGTGCTGTACGAAATGCTCGCCGGGACGCCGCCCCATACCGGGTCGACGTCCCAGGCGATCTTCGCCCGCCATGCGGCCGGCCAGATACCTCCGCTGGCCACGGTGCGTCCCGAGGTAGGCCCGGAGCTCGAGCGGGTGGTGCTCCGGGCGCTGGCCACGAAGCCGGCGGATCGGTTCCCATCCGCCGGCGCGCTCGAGGCCGCCCTCGAGGGGAAGGGGTAGGCGCACCCTACTGCGCACGCGGATCCGGATTCCCTCGGGGACCGAGCTTGTCCGGAGGCACGTAGGAGATCAGGACCACCACCGGGATCTGCACCGGACTGTTCGAGGCTCCCGCGCTCGAGAGGGTGATCGTCGTCCTCAGCACGGGCGGCCGGTCCAGGGCCTCGAGCCCCATGTGTGAACGGTTCACCCCGACCACCAGCCGGCCCGGGGCGCCGGAATGCCAGAGCGTGATCCAGCTGGTGTGCGTGTCCGCCTTCCAGTCCAGCGTCCCGCCGTCGGAGACCTGAAGGATCTGCGCCGGCGGATCGCGCTCGGGGGCGAAGGCGTAGATCCGGAACAGCAGCTGAGCCGGAGTGGCGGCGATGGCCGGCGCCTGCGTCCGGCCTCCCCCGGCTTCGGCGTCGTTCGGAGCGGTGTTGGCTTCGCAAGCGGTCAGGCAGAGTGCCGCCATGAGTGATCCGGCGGCTCCGGGCAGTGCGCGCATCGTCGGCCCCCTTTGTGTGATCGGTGACGGGGCCGCTCGGCCGGGCGCCGGCGTTCCCAGACAATCACGCGAAGGATCCTCCGAAGACCCGACATCGGCCGGGGGGCGCGCTGAGGACGGGCGCCGGTACAGCTCGCAGGGGTCGGATCCGTGGTGCATCTTGTTCCCCAGGGCAGACGGCCCCTATCGCGTCTGGAGCGGCTCGCATGACGCTGCGGGAAGTCACCGAAGTCGCGTTGGTCCTGGGAGCGGCGCTCCTGCTCGCGCGGGATATGCGCCGCGCCTGGTCGGATCAGCTCCGCCGCCCCGTCACCTTGCTCGTGGCGGCCTCCGTGGCCGCCCTGGTCTGGGGAGCCGTGGGGTCTCGGCCGTACCCCAGCCCGTGGTGGCTGGTGCTGCCGGGGAGCGTTCTGGCGTGGGAGCTGGGGCGGGGCTGGCGGCGGGCGCCTCGCTGTCACCTCTGGGAGGCCGGCCTCGGTGCCTCCGGGGTAAGCCTCGGGCTGGCCGCTCTGGGGTTCGGGCTGGGCGGGGGACGCGTGGCGGCCGGTCTCGTCGCGATGGCCGCGGCGGCGGCGGCCACAGGTGCCGGGCTGCTCTGGCGGTCATACCGGAAGGAGCCGCGTCCCTGGCGAGCCAACGATCACGACCACTACGAGCGGCGCTGGGCGCAGGATCGCCGCGGCTGAAGGGCTGAGCCGGCGGCTCAGGAGCTCCCGGGTGGCGCCGGCACGGCCAGGTCCTCCAGAAAGAACGCCGCCAGCTCGGCGCGGCCCTGGAGACCCGACTTCTGGTACACCGCCACCGCGTGCTGCCGCACCGTGCGCTCGCTCCGGCCCGTGGCGGCCGCGATCTGCTTGTGCCCGCGTCCCTTGAGCAGGAACAGCGCGACCTCCCGCTCGGCGGGCGTGAGCCGCCAGGCGCCGAACTGCTCGTCCACCGCTTGCCCCAGCCCCTCCAGTGCTCGCTCGGCCCGACGGCGCCAGGCATCCCGCTCGGCCTGCCGCTCGGCCAGGGTGCGCCGCAGCGCCCCGGCCGAGGCCTCGGCT
>DATCWW010000422.1:0-2528 GCA_036566145.1 Gemmatimonadales bacterium | reverse complement strand
GCGCCGCGTCGAGCCGGAGCCCGGCCCCGCTCGCCCGGCGGAGGAGCACGGCGGCGAGCAGGGCTTCGAGGGTGTTGCCGCAGGCGATGAGCCCGGCGGTGAGCGGCGGTACCGGGGTCGCGAGGTTGGCGAGCAGCGCGGCGACGGCCACGCTGGGCCAGTAGCGCAGTCCCAGCGCGGTGAGCGCCGCGAGCGCGATGCCGGTGGGCGGCCAGACGAGCGAGATGCTCCGTCCGATCGAGGCGTACCGGAGTCCAAAGCGCGCCGCCGCGTAATAGCCCGCGGCCAGCGTCACGCTGATGACGACCGTCCGGAGCGGACCGGGCAGCCGCGCCCAGGCCCGCCCCAGCGGATGCAGCGGACTCACCGATCTTTACCTGGGTGGTGTGAACATGGGATGGTGGTTCAATATACGACGCGATCACCGGGGTTGCATTGCGGCTCTCCACTCTCGGTTGCACGACACACTGCAGTTTCCTGCACGCTATTGGCCCGCCGAGCTTCAACCTCCTCCATCACTGCTTCCAACCGCTTGCCCGCGGCTGACCTAGCTCACCCCCTGGGGCCGTGCCCGCCCTCGGCAGGCCGTTTGCCCCTCCGCCTGCCGGACGAGGTCGTCCTTCACTGATTTACCGCCCCCAGAAACCTTGTACGAGGGACTAACGATGAAGAGCATGCTCCGTGGTGTCGCGATCGGTTTCGCCGTCGCGATCAGCGCCCAGGCGGCCAACGCCCAGAGCGGTGTCAGCCTCGGCATCGGCGGCGGCGCCGTGGTGCCGACCGGCTCGCTCGCCGACATCAGCAAGGCCGGGTACAATGCCACCATCTCGGCCCAGTTCAAGCCCGCCGCGAGCCCGCTCGGGCTCCAGCTGGACGGGTTCTACAACCGGTTGGCCTTCGACGGGATCGACGGCCACACCCGCATGATCGGCAGCACCGCGAACGCCCTGTTCAGCCTGCCGGGCGCGGTGGCGCATCCCTACCTGATCGGCGGCGTGGGTGTGTACAACATGCAGGCGACGCTGGACGGCTTCGGCTCCGGCTCGGACACCAAGTTCGGCTTCAACGGCGGCCTGGGTGTCGACGTGGGTGTCGGTTCGGCCAAGCTGTACGCCGAGGGCCGGCTCCACGCGATCATGAAGGGCACCGTGGACAGCCAGAGCCTCGAGGAGACCACCGCCTACATGGTCCCTCTCACCGTCGGCCTGCGCTGGTCGCTGCGCTAAGCGCTCGTCTCCTCTGAACGTCCTCGGCCGTCCCGCCCTCCCGGCGGGGCGGCCGAGTCGCTTCCGGGCTCCTCGCCCTCCCGACCCGGCGCGGTGTTGACCTCGGCCCAGTCGAGCTCCTCCTCGATCCGGTGGAAGGCGTCGTCGCCGATCACGCCCTCGGCGCGGAGCTCCATCAGCACCCGGCGCTGGGCCCGCTGCGCCCGCCCGAGCGCGTCGGCGTACTCGCCCCAGCCGTCCCGCTCGGGGTCGCGGGCTGGATCGCCACCGCCCTCGGCGTGGCGGAGCCGCGCGGCGTACTTCCGCCGGAGGAAGGCCACCATCTCGCCGTCGTGGGAACCGTCGTCCACGGCCGCGAGGCCCGCCCGCAGGGTCTCGACCCTGGCCTGTCGCACCTCCCGATCCACCGAGCCATCGTCCCGGAGGTGTAGCGCCCGCATGAGCGGAGTGACCGTCATCCCCTGCACGACCAGCGTCACCAGCACCACGCTGAAGGCGGTGAACAGGATCAGATCGCGATAGGGAATGGCCGGCAGAGCGAGCGCCGCCGCCAGGGTCACGATGCCGCGCATGCCGCACCAGGCCACGATCGTGGCCCCGGGTGTCGTCAGCCTCCGCTCGCCCAGCCAGCGGCCGACCACGAGGAAACCCATGACCCACACGATCCGCACCACGATGACCGCGGCGCAGACCGCACCACCCAGGGTGAGGTACCGCAGCAGCTCGGCGCCCGCGAGCCGGCCGAGGATCGGCTTGAGCTGGAGTCCGATAAGGATGAACGCCAGCACGTTGAGCACGAAGACGGCCACTTCCCACACCGCGTAGCTCTGGATTCTGAGCCGGGCGGAGATGAGGTCGGGGGCGACCCGGGCCACCAGGATCGCGAAGACCACCACGGTGATGATCCCCGAGAGATGCAGCCGCTCCGCGAGGATCCAGACCGCGAAGGTGGAGACGAACTGCACGATGACCGCGGTCGCCACGTCGCGGATCCGCGCGGTCACATAGAGCGAGATCCTAGAGAGGACGGCCGCCAGCACCACGCTCCCGGCCGCCACCAGCAGGAAGGTGGGGACCGCCGTTCCGATGGAGAATCCGCCGGTCAGCGCGGCGATCACGGCCAGGCGGTAGGTGAGGAGCGCGCTGGCGTCGTTGAAAAGGCTCTCGCCCTCGAGGATCACCAGCACCCGGTGGGGAGGCCGGAGATGCCGGAGCACCGCCATCGCGGCGGCGGCGTCGGGCGGGGCGACGATGGCGCCCAGGGCCACCGCGGAGGCCAGCGGCAGGCCGGGCTCCAGCGAG
>DATCWW010000061.1:0-2235 GCA_036566145.1 Gemmatimonadales bacterium | reverse complement strand
GCGACCGCCAGCCAGGCCGCGGCGGCCAGCGCGAGTGACGGCAGTCTCACGCCCTCGCTCCAGCCGGCTCCGCCACCCGCCGCCCGATCGCCTCGACGATGATCCGCGTCTCCCGCATGAGCCGCTCGAACTGCTCGGGATAGAGGCTCTGCGCCCCGTCCGACAGGGCCCGCTCGGGATGGGGATGCACCTCGACCAGCAGGCCGTCGGCCCCGGCCGCCACCGCGGCGCGAGCCATCGGGATGACCATGTCGCGGTGCCCGGTGCCGTGGCTGGGGTCGGCCAGGATCGGCAGGTGGGACAGCCCGTGCACCACCGGGATGGCGCTCAGGTCGAAGAGGTTCCGGGTCGCGGTGTCGAACCCGCGGACGCCGCGCTCGCACAGGATCACCTGCCGGTTGCCTTCGGCCAGGATGTACTCGGCCGACAGGAGCAGCTCCTGGATGGTGGCGGACAACCCCCGCTTGAGCAGCACGGGCTTGCCCGCCCGGCCGGCGTGCTTGAGCAGGGAGTAGTTCTGCATGTTGCGCGCGCCGATCTGGACGATGTCGGCGACCTCGAGCACCTGGTCCAGCCCCTCGTTGTCCATCGCCTCGGTGACGATCAGGAGGCCGGTCTCTTCCCGCGCGCGCGCCAGCAGCCCGAGCCCCTTCCGGCCCATCCCCTGGAACGAGTAGGGCGAGCTCCGCGGCTTGAAGGCGCCGGCGCGGAGCACGGTCGCCCCTGCCTCACGCACCAGCCGGGCCGCCTCAAGAATCTGGGACTCGCTCTCGACCGAGCAGGGCCCCGCCATCACGACCACATCGTCGCCGCCGACGGTGAGGCCGCCGGGCAGCCGGATGATGGTGGACTCGGCCTGCCACTCCCGGGACACCTGCTTGTAGGGCTTGGTGACGTGGATGATCTCGTGCACGCCGGGGAGCGCCGCCAGGCGGGAGCCGTCGACCCGTCCGTCGTTGCCCACCAGCCCGACCGTGGTGCGCTGGTGGCCCGGCATGGGCCGCGCCTGGTACCCCATCTCCTCGATGGCGGCGACGACCCGGTCGACGTCCTCCTGCGGCGCGCCGTGGCGCATCACGATCAGCATGCGTGCTCCTGAGATGGCCATCCCGAGCGCGGCGAGGAAACCAACCCCTCGCCGCGCTCGGGATGTCTACGTTGGCGTCCGCCGGGCCCGGGTGCAAGCTCCGGGCCAGTCCGGCGGCTACACGCGCTCCCGCTCCCCCAGCCGGACGCCCACGATGGTCGAGACCCCGGGCTCCTGCATGGTCACCCCATACACCGCGTCGGCGGCCTGCATCGTCCGCGGATTGTGAGTGATGACCAGGAACTGGGTGTCGCTCTTGAACTCGTCGAGCAGGCGGGTGAACCGGCCCACGTTGGCGTCGTCCAGCGGGGCGTCCACCTCGTCCATGAGGCAGAAGGGACTGGGCTTCGTGAGGTAGATGCTGAAGAGCAGGGACACCGCCACCAGGGTCCGCTCGCCGGAGGAGAGCAGGTGGATCCGCTGGGTCCGCTTGCCCCGCGGGGCGGCGTGGATGTCGATCTCGCTCTCGAGCGGATCGTCGGGGTTGGCCAGGCGGAGCTCGCACTCGCCGCCGCCGAAGAGCGTGGTGAACACCCGGGTGAAGTTGGCCTGGACGGCGATGAAGGTCTCCAGGAACATGCTTCGCGCGGTGCCGTCGATCTCCCGGATCGCCTGGATCAGGGATTGCCGAGCGCTCACCAGGTCGTCGCGCTGCGAGGTCAGGAACTGGAGCCGCTTGACCTCCTCGGCGTGCTCCTCGACCGCCAGCGGATTCACCGGGCCGATCGCCTCGAGCGCCTCGAGGATCCGGGACGACTCCGCCTGCAGAGTCTCCAGGTCCAGCTCGACCACCGGCGCGGTCTCGATCAGCTGGTCGAACGGCCGGTGCCACTCGCCCTCGACCCGCTCCACGATGCTGCGGCGGGCGCCGGCCGCCTCGGTGAGCTGCACCTGGAGCCGGTGGCTCTCCTCGTTGGCGGCCTCGAGCGCCGAACGGGCGTCCATCACCTCGCGCTCCGCGTCGGCCAGCGCCCGCTCGGCGGCGGCGAGCCCGGCCTCGGCCTCCGCGCTGGCCGTCTCCAGCTCCTGCAGGGCTATGCGCCGCTCGGACCGGGCCTCGGACCACTCGGTCCGCTGCCGGGTCAGGGCCGCGGCATCGGCCTCGAGCTGTCCCAGCTCCCCGGCCAGCGCGAGGGCGGCCGCTTCGG
>DATCWW010000384.1:0-12424 GCA_036566145.1 Gemmatimonadales bacterium | reverse complement strand
CGCCGGCGCGGGGCGTCCCGCGGGACCAGATCGTCCACCCTGATCGTCTCCCGCACTACCGGCCGCCCCGTATCCGCGTCCCGGAAGCTTCGGAGCCCGGCGTCCAGCTCATCGAGCAATCGGTCCGCGTCGGCCGGCTCGACGATCCCCTCCCGCTCCCTCCCCTTCAGGTTGAGCCGGACATACCCATGCAGGTCCATCGGCAAGGCGAAGAACCGCGTGGTCGGCCAGTGGTGCATCCGGCGCGACCAGAGCGGCACCAGCGCCTTGTTCCAGCTCTGCGGGATGCGCCGAGTGACCTGGCGGACCAGTGTCCACGGCAGCGCCCGCTTGACGCGGTAGACAAGGCCTCCCTTCCTGGGCGCCGATGGGTCGTGCGCACCGCCGCCGCCATGGATCCGCGCCAGCATCTGCTCCAACGCCTCGTACCATCCATCGTTCCGTGCCATGCCATGGAGCGCGAACACCATCACCCGGGTTTCCGGGGTCACCGCCTCGAGAACCCGAGCGAGCGCCGCGTCCGCTGAGGTGTAGCAATCGTCCCGGGCGCCGTCGAGCAGCGTGCGGGCGGCCGGGTCGAGGCCGTCGGTGTCGATCTGGCCGAGGTCCCACAGATAGTGCCCGCCGCGATGAACCAGGCCGAAGACGGCGAGGAAGAGATCGTACCGGTCGTGGCTTAGCAGGTCGTGGCAGATCTCGCCGATCTGCCGGTTGCCGGCCACCACTTCCCGTCGGAGCGCGAGCAGCGTCTCCGCTGTCTGGGGGCCGAAGACCTCGGGGGTGAGGCAGGGTCGGCCGTGCCGCCGCTCCAGCCGCCGCCACAGTCCCCTTGGCAGCTCCAGTCGGCCGAAGTCGTCGTGACACTGCCAACCGTTGATCACCGTCATGTTAGGACGGTCCGGCAGGGCGGCCAGATAGGGCAGGTCGATGACGCCGACCCGGTACTTGGGATCGAGATCGGTCCAGAAGGGCCGGACCGGGAGCCAGGTGGGGTCCACGTACTGAAGCCGCTGGCGGTCGGGGTTCCAGATCTTGTTGAAGTACCACCCGTGCTGGCCCAACGGCGCCGAGCAGGTGAAGGTAGACCAGACCAGGCTGAGGAAGCCCCGCGGCCCGGTCCGGACCGGCCCCCAGCTGCCGCGGGCCCGCAGCGACGCCAGCGCGGGCATCCTCCCCTCGGCGATCAGCCGGTCCACCATGTCGATCTCGGCGGCGTCGAGGCCGATCAGAACTACCGGCGAGCTGTCGGGCATGTTTCCATGGTCTCAGGTTCACCCTTTCCGGAAGGGCTCCGATGCATCGCTCCACCGTGCTTCCGATTCTAATCCTGGCCTGCAGCAGCGCCGCCCCGCCCGAGCGCTACGGCTTCGTGACGGTGCTGGGCAACGACACCGTGGCCGTCGAGCGGATCGAGCGCTCGCCCGACCGGCTGGTGGCCGACGGGGTGGACCGCTGGCCCTTCGTCCGGCGGCGGCACACCGAGTTCCAGCTCAACGACGACGGCACTATCCGGCATATGGTGATGGACGTGCGCACGCCCAACGGAGCCTCGCCCGGGGAGCGAGGGCGCCGGGTCACCGCGGACTTCTCCAGGGACAAGGTGGAGATCTCGGTCCAGGACAGCGCCGGGCGGCGGGATACGGCCTTCGCCACCCGCGGGGTGATCACGGTGCCTCACGTCTCCATGATGTATAGCGTGATCGAGCTGGAGATCGCGACCGCGCTCCGCCGGGCGGCGGCGAGCGGCCTCGCGCCGACCGACAGCGTCCCCTTCCAGCAGTTCTACCCCGACCGGGACGTCGGACCGAGCTTCACCATGCACCGGGGCCGCGTGGTCCCCAAGGGCGGGGGCAAGGTGGAGCTCCGGCACGGGTGGCTCTCGGGCACCGGCGACGTGACGGTCGACAGCGCCGGCCGCATGCTGAGCTACTCGGGCGCCCGGAGCACCTACAAGGTCTCCGTCACGCGGGTGGCGACGCCGCCGGACGTGGACTCGATCACCGTCCGCCTCGCAGCCGCCGAGCACGCCACCGGCCAGCAGCAGCTCAGCGTGCGCGACACCGTCCGCGCCACCATCGGCGCGGCGACCTTCACGGTGGACTACGGCCGCCCGCTGGCGCGCGGTCGCACCCTCCTGGGCGATGTGATCCCCTACGACCGCATCTGGCGCACCGGCGCGAACGCCGCAACCCAGTTCGCCACCTCGGTGCCGATCACCCTCGCGGGGCTGTCGCTGCCGGCCGGAACGTACACGCTTTGGACCGCTCCGCATGCGCAGAGCGTGGAGCTCATCGTGAACAAGCAGACCGGGCAATGGGGGACGGAGTACAGCCGGGAGCAGGACCTGGGCAGAGCCCGGCTCGGGTCGGTGAACAGCACCAGCCCGGTGGAGAGGTTCACCATCTCGATCGAGCCCAGGGACGCGAAGCACGGCACGCTCGCGCTGGCCTGGGGAAGCTTCCGCTGGACGGCGCCGATCGTGGTGGAGTAACCTCTGGTCGGCCACGCGTGAAGAGGCACCCCTCGCTGGAGGCCGGCGGGGGGTGCATCTTCATGTTGGACGTCGGAGTACACATTCCGCCTCTTCAGCCTGTGGCAACAAGGGACCGAGGGATCCGGTTCGAGCGACCGCCATCGGACGCTCGTCGCTGCGCTGGAGGTCCGGTGCCCGACCATCCGCAGTACGCCATGTGGAAGGCGAGATTCGACGCCGAGCAGGCTGCGGCCCGGGAGCGGGAGGCCCGGCGGGCGAGGCGCGATGCTGAGCAGGTGGATTGGAACCGCGCGTGGGAACACTACAAGGAACGGTGGCACCTGGGAAATGAAGGGCGAAGCCTCCCGCCCTGGTGGAACCTCCGAGGCTGGATCCGAATCCTCCTCGGGAAGCCCCGCCCATGACAAGCTAGCGCAGGGATAACCCGACACTGATCGTGGACGACCTGCCCGACCGGCGAGCCTGCGGTGCTCGACCAGGTGGCTGCCCGCGTCGGTGATCAGCTCGGGCAGTGGCATGACCAGGGCGAACCCCGCCCGATGACCCGTCGTCCCGCCGCTCTCGCCTTCCTGCACCATCGCCGGCAACAACACGACGAACAGCCCGACCGCGAAGGCGTCGAACTTGACGACGAAGATCCCAACGCCGATGGGCGGCGACCAGGACGAGGATCCCAGGCCCCTGGTGCGGCGGTCGAAGAAGGTGCTATGGTCCGGGGAAACGATGCCCACTCCGCTCGGACGAACGGAGTCAGGACGGGAGGTCGGGCGGTCACGCGTGGGAGCATGCAGATGATGTTTACGGCGCTCTGGCTATTGGCGGCGAGCGCCGTCGCACTCCAGGCCCAGGGCGACTCCGCCGCGCCGGTCATGGCCGGCCTCAGCAATCACGGGCGTACCGGGAGCAAGCCCTACGTCACCGCGGGGACCCGGACCTACGTGATCGGCACCCAGGACGGGGCCTTCCCCGACCTGGGCGAGCACCTGCCGGGCGAGATGGGAGGGGTCTGGCTCCATCCGATCAAGTTGATCGACGGGTTCCAGGCCACGCTGTCGGAGCCGGCGAGCGGACGTGAGGCCGCACTTTCCACGGCCGCCGACTTCATTACCTACCCCTACGGGAACGGGTTCCACTACGGCCCGGTGCTGGACAGCCTCGAGGTCGAGCGCTTCCAGTTCAGTCCGGACGGCCAAGCCGGCTTCGTCGTCCGGTACGAGCTCCGGAACAGCGCGGGCCGAGCGCGCGCGCTGACCATCGAGCTCGCGGTGAAGACGGACCTCCGGCCGGTCTGGTTCTCCGAGCAGCTCGGCGTCACCGACGCTCCCGATACGGTGGGCTGGGAGCCGACCACCCGCACCTTCGTCGCCAGGGATACGCGTCATCCCTGGTTCTGCGTCTGGGGGGCGACGGGGACCGTTGACGCGCAGCCGGTCGCCCGACCGCGGCCGATCCCGACGCGCGGCATGGGGACGACGGCCGCCACCCGCTACACCGTCCCGGTCCCGGCCCACGGTGCTTCCACCCTGACATTCGTCGTCGCGGGATCGGACTCCGGCCGGCGCGCCGCGGTCGAGACGTACCGCGTCCTGGCCCGGGACCACGCGAAGCTCCTCGCCGCGCAGAAGGCGCACTATGCGTCGCTGCTCAGGCGGGCGCGCGTCACCATTCCCGACCGGCGCCTCCAGCAGGTCTACGACTGGGTCAAGGTCAACAACCAGTGGCTGGTGCGGGAGGTGCCGGGCGTCGGCCGCGGCATCAACGGTGGTTTGATGGAATACCCGTGGTGGTTCGGGACCGACGCCGGATACACCCTGCAGGCCGTGGTCGCGACCGGAGATTTCGATCTCGCCCGGGCGACGCTCCGGCTGCTGCGCGACCACTCGATGAAGGCCAACGGCAACGGCCGGATCATCCACGAGGTCACGACCAACGGCGGGGTGGTCAATCCGGGTAACACCCAGGAGACGGCGCAGTTCATCATGGCCGTGGGCACGGTGTTCGACTGGACGGGCGACGTCGCCTTCGCCCGGGAGATGTATCCCGCCCTGAAGCTGGGTCTCCACTGGCTGCTGACCGACATGGACCAGAACCACGATCTCTTTCCGGAGGGGTACGGGATCATGGAGGTGTCCGGTCTCAACGCCGAGCTGATCGACGTCGCGGTCTACACCCAGCAGGCGCTCGAGGCTACGGCGCGGATCGCCCGGGTGCTCGGCGAGCCGGACACGGCGGCGGGTTACGAGCGGCAGGCCGAGGCATTGAAGGCGCGGATCAACCAGCGCTTCTGGGCCGAGGACGAGGGATCGTACGGCGACTTCTACGGAACCCGGGCGCAGGCGATGAGCGCCGCGGACGGGGCGATCAAACAGGTCCGGCTCAAGGGGGATACCGCGCTCCTCGAGCGGGACCGGGAGATCATCGGCTTCTAC
Organism: Gemmatimonadales bacterium; assembly: GCA_036566145.1. Lineage (GTDB taxonomy): Bacteria > Gemmatimonadota > Gemmatimonadetes > Gemmatimonadales > GWC2-71-9 > CAVVWJ01. Next base: position 7,501 of record DATCWW010000384.1, on the reverse strand, counting down.
GAAAAGCTCAGGCAGCGGTTCGCGGCGATGCCCGACAGCAGCCGCGGGTGGCTCACCAACAAGAACTGGGTGATCGCCACACCGATGGAGGTCGGGATCGCGCCGCCGGAGCGGGCCGTCGGGCTCCTGGAGAAGATCCGGCGGGAGAACGTCGGCCCCTACGGGCCCTACCTCTCCGCGGTAGAGCGTCAGTCGATGATGACGATCGCGACCGGCGTGCAGGCGGTGGCGGAGGCGCGGTACGGCCGGATCGACCAGTCGCTCTGGTACGTCGGCCGGATCGTGGAGACCTTCAACCGGACGCTGCCCGGCTCGATCAACGAGATGATGCCCGACCACGGCTGCTTCGCCATCTCGTGGACCAGCTACGGCATCATGGTGCCGCTCATCGAGCATGTCTTCGGGATCCGGCCTGACGCGGTGCACCGGACGGTAGTCCTCGCGCCACGGGCGCCGAGCGGATGGGGGGCGATGCGCATCGAGGATCTGCCGGTGGGAGCCAACACCGTCTCGTTCTCGCGCCGCACGACCGGCCGGGAAATCGAGTACGAGGTTTCTTCCCGGGAGAGCGGGTGGACGTTCATCCTGAACGACAAGGCGGCGGCCGGAGCCAGGTACTCCGTCAACGGCAAGCCTGTCTCACCCGGCCCGACCGGCATTCGTCTCACCGGCAGGATGAACCGCGTCCTGGCAGGGCCGCCCGAGTGACGCTCCAATGGCCCGAGTCAAGTTGCGCGGCATCCTGAACCCGGCAGGGCGTCGGGCGGAATGCCCGGCACCGGCGTCCTGCCGGACTGGCCGGCGTCGCCCCGCCGGCGGGGACGGCCCCACTCCGGCGACCCTGCATGAAAGCCATGCCGTACGGCAGGCCACTGTGACGTCAGGACTTGGCCGTCCGCCGACCTGACTCGGGCGGGCCGAACAAACCCCCAAAATTGACTTTCCCCAGGGGGTTTGCCCAGTTTTTGCTCGCGAGGCTTCCGACCACGAGATGGCGCCTGGCCCGGCGTCATTCGCTCGCTCTGGGGACACAATCCGGTTCGTCCCAGCGAACGCTCAGCGTACCACAACCGATCAGGTCCCGCTCGACCCGCCGTACCGCGAGCCGTGTCGTTTCGCGTGTGCGGTGCCCCCACCCTCCGGTGAGCCGGGCAGCCTGACCAACACCAGGGAACGTGATGAGTCGCATGCACCTCACCGCACGCGCGGCGCTCCTGTTCGTCGTCATCGCCATTGCCGCGTCGTGCAGCGAATCCGACGGCCCCAGCTCCCCGACGGAAGCCCCCCCGCCGGATGGAGCGTCTCCCAACCCCGCCCTCGCCTATACCGGTATCCCGTTCGGCCCGTACGCCCTCTACGCCAACACCACCGAGTTCGAGTGGGGCCCGGCGCCCTTCACCACCAGTCTCGACAACGCCGGCTATCCCAACGCCATCGTGAACCGCATCAACGCGGCACGGCAGGATCGCCACCGGCTGGTGCTGGCGATGACCGCCGATCGGGCCTACTACATCACCAACGGCAAGTTCGACCTGGCCAAGTGGAAGACGCGGATGAACACGCTCAACACCGCGACCATCAAGAAGGCCGTGGCGGATGGGGTGGCCGACGGCACGATCGTCGCCAACAAGCTGATCGACGAGCCCGAGATCCCCGACTGGGGCGGCGTGCTGACCAAGCCGATGATCGACCAGATGGCGTCCTACGCGAAGGCCATCTTCCCCACCCTGCCCATGGGGATCACCCATGGGGCCGGGGGCTTCACCTGGCGCAGCAGCGAGCGGTACAAGGTGCTGGACTGGGTGGGCGTGCAGTACAGCTACAACTACAACATGGGCAACATCGCGGCGTGGCGGGACGCGGTGCTCTCCTTCGCCAAGGCCAACGGGGTGGCCCCGGTGTTCAGCCTCAACATCCTGAACGGCGGATTGCGGGACAAGACCGGCGCCTGGGACTGTCCCGGCACCGGCGGCAAGGGCACCATCTCGACCTTTTGCCGGATGACCGCCGACCAGGTGCGGACCTACGGGAAGGCGGCAGGCCCGTACGGCTGCGCCATGCTGATGTGGAAATACGACGACCTGTTCATGTCGAAGTCCGACAACGTGTCGGCCTTCAAGGACGTCGCCTCCTTGCTCGACTCCAAGCCGCGGCCGAGCTGTAAGCGGCCCTAGCGCCCCTCCGGCGGGCGCCCCGCGCGCCCGCCGACGGCTTGACTTCCCGAGGGCCCCAGCCCAGTTTATCGGCCGCGAGGCAGTATGGCCATGAGATGGCGCCGGTCCCGGTGCCATTCGCTCGCTCTGGGGTCGGAATCCGGTTCGTCCCAGCGAACACTCCAGCAGACACCACTAGTCAGGTCCCGCTCGACCCGGCGCCGCGCGTCTCTCTTTCGTGCGTCCGGTCGTTCCGATGCGCCAGCGTTGCGGCCGTGCCGCGTGCGGGCGCCTCCGCTCCGAGCCGCCCGAGCGCGACCATCACAGGAACGAAAGGCCATGAGACGCATGCACAATACCCTTCGCGCGACGCTCCTTCTCGCCGTCGCCGTCTTCGCCAGCTCGTGCGACGAGCTCGATCAGCCCACCTCGCCGGAGGAGGCGACGCCCGCGGACACGCCGGCGCCCGAGCTCGCCGTCAGCTATTCCGGCATTCCGTTCGGGCCGTACGGCCTGTACGCCAACACCACCGAGTTCGAGTGGGGTCCCCAGCCCTTCACCACCAGCCTCGACAATGCGGGCTACCCCAAGGCCATCGTGAACCGCATCAACGCGGCACGGCAGGATCGCCACCGGCTGGTGCTGGCGATGACGGCCGACCGGGCGCTCTACATCACCAACGGCAGGTTCGACCTGGCCAAGTGGAAGTCGCGGCTCAACACGCTCAACACCGCCACGATCAGGGATGCCGTGGCCAAGGGCGTAGCCGACGGCACGATCGTGGGCAACAAGCTCATCGACGAGCCCGAGATTCCCAGCTGGGGCGGGGTGCTGACCAAGCCGATGATCGACCAGATGGCGGCCTACGCCAAGAAGATCTTCCCGACGCTGCCGATGGGGATCACCCACGGCTCGAACGGCTTCAAGTGGCGGAGCGGCGAGCGCTACAAGGTGCTCGACTGGGTGGGCGTGCAGTACGTGTACAACTACAACAACGGCAACGTCGCCGGATGGCGGAGCGAGGTACTCAACTTTGCCCAGGCGAACCACGTGACGCCGATGTTCGCGCTCAACATCCTGAACGGCGGGGTACGGGACCGGAGCGGGGCCTGGGACTGCCCGCGCACCGGTGGCCGGGGCACCATCTCCACCTTTTGCCGGATGACGGCCGACCAGGTGCAGAGCTACGGCCGGGCTATCGGGACCTATGGCTGCGCGCTGCTGATGTGGAGGTACGACGACGCGTTCATGTCGAAGTCGGCCAACGTCACCGCCTTCAAGAGCGTGGCGTCGCTGCTCAACTCGAAGCCTCGGCGGAGCTGCCGGCGGCCCTGAGGCCGCCGCCGGTGAAGGTCTTCGGCCCGCTGAAGTCGAAGAGTGCCTCGAAGCGCCGAGCCAGGTCGCGGTCGCCCTGCAGTGCGATCGTGCCCTGGCGGAGCGCCGCGGCCAGGGTGGTGTCGTGCATCAGCACGTCTACCAGTACCCGGAGCCGCGCCGAGACGGTGAGCGTCACCGGGTGGCCGGGATCGGCCATGCAGACGTCCACCTCCTCACTCCCGCCCCGCTCCACCACCAGCCACCAGTAGCGCCGATTGCTCGGCGGCCCGTCGAGGCGGAAGTGCACCACGCTCCGTCCGAAGGGGAACTCCGCCGTCACGACGTGACGGCGGAGCGACCACATCAGCACACCGGGGTCCAGCTCGTACTCCCGGTAATCCCGCGTCACCCAGCGCCGTGCCCACTGTCCCAGCGCCTCCACCACCGGCCGGAGCTCCTCCCCCGCCTCCGTCAGGTGGTAGGAAGCGCCGCCGGCGTCGCCGCGACGGACGATGACGCCATCCTCCTCGAGACTCCTGAGCCGCTGGGAGAGGACCGACGGCGAGATGAGCGGCAGGGCGTGGCGGATCTCGTTGAAGCGGTGGTAACCCACCATGATCTCGCGCAGGATGAGCGGGACCCAGCGCTGAGCCACGATTTCTGAGGCCTGGGCGACCGGGCAGAACGAGCCGTAGCTCCGGGGCGGGCAGGACGACAACATGGTCGACCTCGGGTCGGGGGCGGTACGAATGTCGTACTTGTAGGCCGCCGGTGCAATCTATACCGTTCCGGCCGTCGTTCTGAGGATACGAACCTTTTCCCGGAGTAGGTTATGCGTGCCATCCCGCTGTCCGCCGCCCTGCTGCTGTGGGCCGTAACTGTCCACGCCCAGACGGCGAAGCCCGCGTCCGCCACCCACCCGGCCTGGGGCCCGGCGCCCGCGGTATTCCCCGCCGGCGCGCAGATGGCCGTGATCTCGGGGGATCCGAGCAAGGCCGCCCAATTCACCATCGAGCTGAAGATGCCGGACGGCTACCGGATCCCGCCGCACTTCCACCCCACCGACGAGGTCGCGACGGTGAAGCAAGGGACCTTCCAGGTCGGCATGGGCGACACACTGGACCTGGAGAAGACCAAGACGATGAAGCCCGGCGACAAGGGAACGATTCCGGCCGGCGAGCACCACTATGCCGCCGCGAGCGGCAGCACCATCGTCTCGGTGAGCGCGATGGGACCGTTCGCCATGACCTACGTCAACCCGGCCGACGATCCGCAGCACCAGCACTAGCCCGCCTCGCATTCCCCGCTCGAAACACGACGAGCGGCCCGACTTCGGGCTGCTCGCGTGCCGCTTGACGGATCCATCCTGGAGCGTCGGGCCGAGGTCGATCTGGCGCTGGCGCTCACCGGGTGCGTCTCGCCCGCGGAAGTGACGGCGGATCTGCTGGGTTGACGACCAGGCCTCCGAGCCGCAACGTACCGGCACCCCATACCGGACGGTCCCATGGACCAGGACGATCTTCCCGTCGGCCGCGTGCTCGGCCGCCGCGAGGCACTCGGCGCGCTCGGGGCCTCCGGCCTCGCCCTCCTCGCCGACCGTTGGCTCCCCGGCTGGTACCGCGTCGTACCGGCGCGCCGGGCGCCGGGGTGCGTCGTCCGGCCGGAGCAGATGGAGGGGCCGTACTTCGTGGACGGGATGCTCGACCGCTCCGACATCCGGGCCGATCCCGCCACCGGCGAGGTCAAGCCGGGCACGCCGCTGGTGCTCACGCTCGCCGTCAGCACCCTCCGCAACAACTCCTGCGCCCCGCTGGCGGGGGCGCACGTGGACATCTGGCACTGCGACGCGCTCGGCGTCTACTCCGGCGTGAAGGATCCCCACTTCGACACCACCGGTCACCACTACCTCCGCGGCTGGCAGCGCAGCGACCGGAACGGCGAAGCCCGGTTCAGAACCATCTACCCCGGCTGGTACCCCGGCCGGTCGGTACACATCCACTTCAAGCTGCGCACCGATCCCGACGCCGACCGCGGCCAGGTGTTCACCTCCCAGCTCTACTTCGACGACGCGCTCACGACGCGGGTGCACCGGGCTCCGCCGTACAGCTCGAAGGACGGCCGCCGGGCGATGAACGCCGACGACGAGATCTACGCCGACGGGGGCGATCAGCTCATGCTCGAGCCGGAGCGGTCGGGAGACGGATGGGCCGCGCGGTTCGAAGTGGCGCTGCAGGCGTGAGAGGGGCGCGTCGGACGCCGCCGAGCGGGCTCCTGATCATGTCGGGCGTGGGCCGCCCGTGAAGAAGGCCGTCCCCGCCGCCAACCCCGACGCGTACGTTGCCGCGCTGACCGGCTGGCGTCGTACCCGGGTCCAGGAGCTGCGGGCCGCGATCCGCTCCGCGGCCCGGCTCGACGAGGTCATCAAGTGGGGGAACGTGGTGTACCTGGGGAACGGTCCCGTGCTGATGATCCGGGCCGAGGGGGAGCGGGTACTGCTCGGGTTCTGGCGGGGACAGCGACTTCGCCAAATCGAGCCGCGGCTGCGACCGGGCGGCAAGTACGAGATGGCGACGCTCGAGCTGCGGTCGGGTGACCGGATCGCGCCGGCGACCGTCCGCCGACTCACCGCGGCCGCCGTCGAGCTGGACACCGAGCTGGGCGACCCGACGACGATCGCGGCCCGGGGCTGAGCGATCGCTTTCTTGCCGCACTCGGACCTCCGCGGCACATTCCCTCTCTTCATTCCATCTCTCGACTTAGCTGGCAATCCAGCTCCGGCAGGAGTCGGCATGGGCCTCTGGTTACTCAATCTCCCCGTCCCCGTGATGGGCGCCATCATCCTGGGCCTCGTCTATCTCGGCACGGCGATCATCTACTGGACGGTGATGTGGCTCGCAAGACAGGAACGGATGCTGCGGGCATTCAAGGCGATCTCGCCGGGAATGCTCCCTCCGATCTCCGTCGTCTTCGCCCTGCTGGTGGGCTTCATGGCCGCCCAGGTCTGGAGCGACTCCGACAAGGCGCACACCGCGGTGGACCGCGAGGCGGGCGCGCTTCGGGACGCGGTGCTCATCTCGACCGCGTTCCCCGAAGCCGAGCACCGATTCAGGGCGCTGATCCGCTCGTACATTCAGGACGCGGTCACCCAGGAGTGGCCGGCGATGGGCCGGCAGGAAGCGACGCTCACCCTCGCCCCGCCGCGCCTGTCCGAGGCGCTCCGGCTCGCACTCGGGCTCCAGGCCACCACGCCGGGGCAGGTGGACGCGCAGCGCGAGATGGTGAGCGCAGTCAAGACCGCGCTCGACGCCCGCCGCGATCGGATCATCCTGAGCAGCTCCAGAGTCAACTGGGTGAAGTGGACGGTGCTCCTAGCGCAGGCTGCCGTCATGCTGGTGGCGATCGCGATGGTGCACTGCGACAACGCGCTCGCCAACAAGATCATCCTCACGATCTTCGCGACCAGCGTCGCCGTGGCGATAGTGCTGGTGGCCTCCCACGCCCGGCCTTTCACCGGGCAGATCTCGGTAGCGCCCACGTACCTGCTGCAGGTGCTACCCGAGGCGGACGCCAAGGCGGGGCCGTAGCGCGACACCGGAGGCGACCGATCTGGTAGGGGGATCATCCCTCTCCCGAGGTCCCCATGGCTTCGTCTTGGCAGGTGGCGTGCCGGTCCGCGCTGGGCCTGAGCCCGCTCGGCCCGCCGGTCACCGTTGCGACCGCCCAGGAACCGACGCCGACCATCGCGGTGGTGGACCATTACCGCCGCGCCCGCGCCCGCACCATGGAAGCTGGAGCCACCGAGGCCGACGCCGCACGCGGGACGCCAGCATCCGCGTCGTCCGCCAGATCACGGCCCCCGGCATCGTCGTCGCAGAGGAGCAAGTGAGCTTCGAGGCGCGCCGCGACAGCGGATGGAGCCGGGCCACCCGGACCCAGGTGACCGTCTATGAGGTTCGGGACGGGCACATCGGGCGGATGATCGAGTACTGGCAGCCACACTAGCCCGTTAGCCATACCCCCGGCGCCTTCAA
>DATCWW010000033.1:0-2830 GCA_036566145.1 Gemmatimonadales bacterium | reverse complement strand
TCCGCGCCGGTGCCGCAGCCTCCGGCCGCCGCGCCTCGCGTGCCTCCGCGCATGCCGCAGGCGCCCCAGCCGACCGCCACCGACGTGCCTGAGATGGAGATCCCGACCTTCATTCGTCGGCAGATGGACTGATGGGTCGGGCCTACCTGCTCGGCGCCGGCGCCGTTCTGCTCGGCGCCAGCGGCTTCGCCCTGAGCGGGAACTGGCCGTGGCGGCGGCTTCCGCCGCCCGCGGCGCCACCGGTGGTGATCGTGCCCGATCTCTCGGTGGAGATCGCCGACACGCTTCGGCCCGGCGAGACGCTCTCCGAGCTCCTGGCCCGCCAGGGCGTGCCCGATCTCGATCTCAACCGGGTCGAGAACCGCGGCGCCCTCGACGCCCGCCGGCTCCGCTCGGGGCTGATCTTCCGCTTCACCCGTCCGGCCCCCGACAGCCAGCCGATCAGGATCTCGGTGCGCTCCAGCCCCGAGGAGCGGGTGGTGTTCACCCGGGTAAGTGGCGGCTGGAGCGGCGCGATCGAGACCATCGCCTGGCGGGCCGAGCCGGTCCGGATCGAGGGAGCGATCGACAACTCGCTCTACGAGGCGATCGACGCCCAGATCCCCGATTCCCAGCTCGAATCGGAAGATCGCGTGCGGCTGGCCTGGGACCTCGCCGACATCTACGCCTGGCAGGTCGACTTCACCCGTGACATCCAGACGGGCGACCGGTTCCGGGTGCTCTACGAGCGCCTGGTGTCGGCCGACGGCGAGGTGCGGTTCGGCCGGATCCTGGCCGGAGACCTCACGATGTCGGGCAAGAGCCTCACCGCCTTCCGCTTCGACGGCGACGGGCACCCGGCATTCTACGACACCCAGGGAAACTCGCTCCGCCGCGCGTTCCTGCGCGCTCCGGTGCAGTTCCGGCGGATTTCCTCCAGCTTTGCGCGGGCCCGGCACCATCCGATCCTCGGCATCACCCGTCGCCACGAAGGAACGGATTACGCGGCCTCTCCAGGCACTCCCGTCATGGCGGCCGGCGACGGAGTCGTCCTCCGGGCCGGCTGGTCGGGGGGATACGGCAACCTGATCGAGCTGCGCCACCGCAACGGGATCACCACCCGCTACGGCCATCTGCGGGGCTTTGCCCGGGGCGTCCGGACCGGGGCGCGAGTGAGCCAGGGGCAGACCATCGGCTACGTCGGCTCGACCGGCCTCGCCAGCGGGCCGCACCTGCACTACGAGTTCCGGGTCAACGGCGTGGCCAGGGACTCGCGTCGCGTCGATCTCGGCAACGGGTCGCCGGTGCCGGCGGCCCAACGCGCCGCCTTCGAGCAGACCCGTGACTCCCTCACCACGCGCCTCGGCAGCCCGGCGCTTCCCCTTACCGCCTCCGTTCCACCAGCTCCCACCGCTTCCAACTGACGCAAGGGAACCACGGCAGGGGGCTGTTAGCTTCCTGCCGTGGAGCTCTTTCCCGCCATCGATATCCGACGAGGCCGAGTCGTGCGGCTGAGCCAGGGCTCCGCCGAACGGGAGACGGTCTACGCCGAGGACCCGGCCGAGGTGGCCGAAGCGTTCGCCCAGGCCGGCGCGCGCTGGATTCACCTGGTGGACCTCGACCGGGCCTTCGATCAGGGCAGCAACGACGACGCGATCCGGACCGTCGTGGAGCGGGTTGGTCCACGGGTCCGGCTTCAGCTCGGCGGGGGACTTCGGACGCTCGATCGGGTGCGGGCCGGCCTCGACCTGGGAGTGAGGCGCCTGGTGATCGGCACCGCCGCCGCCACCGATCCCGAAATGCTCGATGCCGCCGTCACGCTGGCACCGCCGGACTACCTGGCCGTCGGGCTGGATGCGCGTGACGGCTTCGTGGCCGTGCGGGGCTGGACCGAGACGTCCACCCTCCGGACCATCGATCTCGCACGGCGAGTCGTGGAGCAAGGGATCGGTACCCTGATCTACACCGACGTGACCCGCGATGGGATGCTGCAGGGGCCCGATCTGTCCGGCGCCATGGCGCTGCAGACGAGCGGTGCGCGCGTGGTAGCAAGCGGCGGTGTCGCCTCTCTGGCCGATCTGCACCGGATCGCGCAGGCGGGACTCGCCGGTGCCATCGTGGGCCGCGCGCTCTATGAAGGCCGAATCGCCCTGGGCGATGCCCTCGGCCTGGCGCGCGACGAGTTCCCCGCCGCGTAATGCTCGAGGCCGCGCTCGTCGTCCTGCTCGCGTCCTTCCTGGCCGCGCTCACCTACCTGCGACTGGAGCCGGGCGGCCCCCGGCTCTGGATTCCGGCGGCCTGTCGGGCGCTCGCCTGGTCGGCGCTCGGCGTCCTCCTGCTCAATGTCAGCTGTCCTTCGGCTGGAACGCCTCGGCGGGCGCTGGTCCTGCTCGACGGCTCGCTCAGCATGGGCGCCGCCGGCGGGCGCTGGCGCGAGGCTCTCGACTCGGCTCGGCGCTGGGGCGAGGTACGGATCTTCGGGGACGAGCAGGCAGGCGCGGATACCCTGCCCGACGGCGGTCGGTCTCTCCTGGGTCCCGTGCTGGGCGCTGCCGCGGCCTCCGATCGTCCGGTCATCGTGGTCAGCGATGGGGAGATCGAGGACGCGGGGGACATTCCGGCGGAGCTGCTCGCGCGCGCGTCGGTGCGGCTCTTTCCGCGGGCCGCCGTCCCGGACCTGGCGATCACCTCACTGGAGGGTCCGGCCCGGGTCACCGCCGGGGACTCGATCGCTCTGGAGGTGGTCGTCGAGCGAGAGGCCGGCGCCGGCGCCGACACCGCCGAGGTCGAAGTCGCGTCCGGCAGCTCGGTCGTGGCCCGGCGCCGGATCCGGCTCGGCGAGGGAGCGAGC
>DATCWW010000358.1:0-2832 GCA_036566145.1 Gemmatimonadales bacterium | reverse complement strand
CCAGGCCCGCGCATCCGGGGTCACCGCCAAGTCGAGCCGGCGCGCGGCGAGCCGCACGGTGAGCCGGTCGATGTAGAGCTCGACGATCTCGGCGAGGTCCTCGGTGGACAGCGGCGAGAACACCACGATGTCGTCCAGCCGGTTCACGAACTCCGGCTTGAACGCCTGGCGCACCATGTCGTGCACCGCGGTCTCCTTCTGCTCCCAGCTGAGCGTCGGGTCGACCAGGAACTGGCTGCCGAGGTTCGAGGTGAGGATCAGGATGGTGTTGCGGAAGTCCACGGTGCGGCCCTGGCCGTCGGTGAGACGCCCGTCATCGAGCACCTGCAGCAGCACGTCGAAGACGTCGCTGTGCGCCTTCTCGACCTCGTCCATCAGGATGACCGAGTACGGCCGGCGCCGCACCGCCTCGGTGAGCTGGCCGCCCTGCTCGTAGCCGATGTAGCCGGGAGGGGCGCCCAGCAGCCGGGCCACCGAGTGCCGCTCGCCGTACTCGCTCATGTCGATGCGGACCATCGCCTTCTCGTCGTCGAACAGGAACGCGGCGAGGGTCTTGGCCAGTTCCGTCTTGCCCACCCCGGTCGGTCCGAGGAACAGGAATGACCCGGTTGGCCGGTCCGCATCCGCGATGCCCGCCCGCGAGCGCCGCACCGCCTCGGCCACCGCCTTGACCGCGGGCTTCTGGCCGACCAGGCGCTTGCCGAGTTCCATCTCCAGGTGCAGGAGTTTCTCGGTTTCGCCCTGCAGCAGCCGGCCGACCGGGATGCCGGTCCACATCGCGATGACCGCCGCGATGTCCTCGGCGGTGACCTGGTCGTTGACCATGAGCGGGGTGTCCGCCTCGCTCTTCTCGGCCTCGGCCACCTCGCGTTCGATCACCGGGATCTCGCCGTAGAGCAGCCGGGACGCCTTCTCCAGGTCGCCCTCGCGCTGGGCGCGATCCGCCTGCATCCGCAGCGAGTCGAGTTTCCCCTTGAGTTCGCCGACCCGGTTGAGGGAGGCGCGTTCCTTCTCCCAGCGCGCTTCGAGTTCCTTCAGGGTGGCGCCGCGTTCGGTGAGGTCGTCGCGCAGCTTCGCGAGCCTCTCCTTGCTCGCCTCGTCCTTCTCGCGCTTGAGCGCGAGCTCCTCCAGTTTCAGCCGGTCCACGCTGCGGCGCAGTTCGTCGATCTCCACCGGGGCGGAGTCGATTTCCATGCGCAGCCGCGACGCGGCCTCGTCGATCAGGTCGATCGCCTTGTCCGGGAGCTGCCGGCCGGTGATGTACCGGTTCGACAGGGCGGCCGCCGCCACCAGGGCGGTGTCGGCGATCGTCACCTTGTGGTGCGCCTCGTAGCGTTCCTTGAGCCCGCGCAGGATCGCGATGGTGTCCTCGACGCTCGGCTCCCCGACGAACACCTGCTGGAAGCGGCGCTCGAGCGCGGCATCCTTCTCGATGAACTGGCGGTATTCGTCCAGGGTGGTGGCGCCGATCAGCCGCAGCTCGCCGCGGGCCAGCATCGGCTTCAGCATGTTGGATGCCGCGACGGAACCCTCGCCGCCGCCGGCGCCCATGAGGGTGTGCAGCTCGTCGACGAACGTGATGATCTGGCCCTGCGCGTCGTTGATCTCCTTCAGGACGGCCTTCAGCCGTTCCTCGAATTCGCCGCGGTACTTGGCGCCGGCGACCAGGGCGGCCAGGTCCAACCCGACCAGCCGCTTGCCCTTGAGCGAGTCGGCGACGTCGCCGGCGACGATGCGCTGGGCGAGGCCCTCGACGACCGCGGTCTTGCCGACGCCCGGCTCGCCGATCAGCACCGGGTTGTTCTTGGTGCGGCGCGTGAGCACCTGGCTTACCCGGCGGATCTCGGCATCCCGCCCGATCACCGGGTCGAGCTTCCCGGCGCGCGCGATTGCGGTGAGGTCCACCCCGAACTGCTCGAGGGCAGTCTTCTGCTCCTCGTTCGACGCCGGGGCGCCCTGCATGTTTGCCATCGAATCCCTCCCGAGACGTGTAACGACGAAGTTGAGTCTTCCGGACTCAAGTTTATCGCCTACGGAATCCTAACGCTACTGCGGACCGCCGACGCTGTCGAGGTTCCCCCGCGCTTAACCCCGTTTCAAGGAGTTTCTGGCAACCGGGAGCCTCGGCATCGGCATCCGGGGCGGTCAAAGACAAAAACTCCTTGACACGGGTTCCTGCCGGATGCGGGTTAGCGTCGCCGTGTCGACACCGTGACCGTGAACTTGGCGTTGCGCCCCACCTGCCGCGTCGGCCCCACGATCCGGGTCAGCGCCGGGCGGTATGCCAGGGGCGAGTTGAAGACGGTCCACAGCTCGCCGCCGTCCGCGAGCACCCGCGCCGCCTCCGCGAACAGCCCGTGCGCCCGTCCCGCGTGCACCGTGGCGCCCACGTGGAACGGCGGGTTCAGCAGGATCAGCTCGGCCGAGCCATCCGGCAGCGCCGACAACCCGTCGTCGCGCACGACCCGCACGCGGTCCGCGAGCCCGTTCGCCTGCATGGTGGCCCGGGCGGATGCGACCGCCGCGCTGGATTGGTCGCTGGCCAGCACCCGGATCCCCGGTCGGGAGGCCGCCAGCGCAGCCGCCAGCACGCCCGTGCCGCAGCCGAGGTCGATGGCCGCGGCGGCATCCGGGGCGGCCTGATCCAGGAAGCCGAGCAGGAACCGGGTGCCGATGTCCAGGCGCGTGCCGGCGAAGGCGCCGCCGTGCGCGCACACCCACAGGCCGAGGTCCTCGTGGAACTCCCGGAGCGGCCACCGGCTCTCGGCCTCCGGACGCCGGGGCGCGGACGCGACCACCCCCCTCGCCTTCTGCCGGGCCAGCCCCGCTTGC
>DATCWW010000355.1:0-2084 GCA_036566145.1 Gemmatimonadales bacterium | reverse complement strand
CCGCCGCTGCCAACGGGGCTCACCGGACGAGAGGGAGTGGAAATCAACCACCAGAACGAACCTTAGTAACTGACTGGTCAGTAAAGTAGACGGATCGACCAGCCCGACAAGGCCACGCTATGCCTCGGTTTTCTATTGCCTCGGCCTACGGAAGTTCCTAGCTTACACCAACCTACCCGAGGGAGGCCGGCCGATGTCGGATGCATTCCTCAGCTCCGACGACTTCGACGAACAAGCCCATCAACTCTACAACGAAGGCCGATACGATGAAGCGCTGGCCGTCCTGAACGAAGGTATCCTCCTCTATCCCCACGCCGTCGAACTCCATATAGGGAAGGCATATGCCCACCTGGCCCGGGAGGAATACGCCTGGTCCCGGCGGAGCTTCGAGCAGGCGCTCGCGCTCGACCCCGACCACGAGGACGGCCTGGCCGGGCTCGGGGAGACCCTGCTGAAGCTGGGCGACCGGCCCGGCGCGATGCGGGCCTGCGAGCGGATTCTTCAGCTGGGCTTCCAGGACGACCACGAGCTGATGCTGCAGATCGGGCGCGCGCTGTTCCGTGAGGGACTCATCGCGCCGGCGCACCGGTTCTTCGACCTCGCCGCGGCGGCGCACCCCGAGTCGCCCGATGCGGCGGCGTGTCTCGGCTACGCGGCGCACCGGCTGGGGAATGATGCCGGCGCGCTCTACTGGCTTCGCCGCGCGCTCGAGATCGAGGCCGGCTACAGCGAGGCGCGGATCTATCTCGCCAACCTGCTCTACGACCGCGGCGAGACCGAAGCGGCGCTGCACCATCTGGAGCGCACCCAGCCCGAGGACCACTTCGACGAGCTCGGCATCTGGCGGCACATCGAGCTCAAGAAGGCCATCTACCGTCTGCCGGACGAGGACCCCGAGCTCACCCCGTGGCTCAGCCGACTGGGCGAGGTAGCGGGCGATCCCGACCCGATCGATATGCTGCTGGCGGAGGTGGAGGCGCAGCAGGGGGACGGCGGCATTCGAGACCCGCACCAGCTCGAGCTCTTCGGCACGCTGCTGAGCGAGCTGCACGCGATGCAGAAGAAGCCGGCGCTGGGGGAATCCCACCAGGTGGTGACCCTGGCCGGCATGACCATCCGGGGAAGCTGGGACGAGATCCTCCTGCAAATGAAAGCCGCGGACCGGGAATGGGCCCACGGCTCGCTCAACGATTTCATGAACAGCCTGGCCCGCCGCGGTCAGGCGGAGACCGGCGTCGTCATTCCCACCACCGACGCGGAGGCGTTCATCCGGGGCAGCGCCGAGGCTGGCGTGCTCAGGATTCTGCAGTGACCGACGGGACGGCGAAGGGCTCGCCTGCCGCCCTTCGCCCTTCGCCCGTCTGGACCGCCAACGTCCGCCGCGAAGTTCTCTCCAACGGCCTCACGGTCCTGATCCAACCCGATCACTCGGCGCCGGTGGTGGCGGTGGTCACCCACGTTCGAGCCGGCTTCTTCGACGAGCCGGACCGCTGGACCGGCATCTCCCACGTGCTGGAGCACATGTTCTTCAAGGGCACGCCCAGCCGCGGCGTCGGCGCGATCGCCCGGGAGACCAAGAGCGCCGGCGGCTATCTCAACGCCAGCACCACCTACGACCACACCAGCTACTTCACGGTGCTCCCGGCCTCGGGGCTGGCCGAGGCGCTCGACATCCAGTCCGACGCCCTGCGCCACGCCGCGATCGACGCCGAGGAGCTGGCGCGCGAGCTCCAGGTCATCATCCAGGAAGCCAAGCGGAAGCTCGACACCCCGTCGGCCGTTGCGTACGAGACGCTGCACGAGGTGATGTTCGACCGCCACCGGATCCGGCGCTGGCGCATCGGGCACGAGGCGCAGCTCGCGGGGTTCACCCGGGCCGACCTCCTCGGCTACTATCGCACTCGATACGTCCCCGAGCGGACCATCGTCGCGATCGTGGGAGCCGTCGAGCCCGATGCGGCGCTCGCGGCGGCGCGGGCGGCCTACGGCAGCTGGCCGCCGGCCGCGGGGGCGGTGGATCCCGACCGGGCGCTGGCGCTCGCGCGCGCGGCCTACGGGAGCTGGCCCGCGGCGCCGGGCGCGGT
>DATCWW010000345.1:0-7878 GCA_036566145.1 Gemmatimonadales bacterium | reverse complement strand
GCCGATTCCTGGTCGGGGGCGATGGCTTCCATGGCGGCCGCAATCTATCCGGTTGCGTGGCTGCCTGCTCCGACAACCTGACGATCAGGCGCCGCCGACCGCGCGATTGAAAACCGAGCCGCTGTAACGCACCTTCGCTGGTGGGGCCAGCATGACTGTTGATTGCTGACCGGCCGGGGGTGTTCGAATTAGTGGTTAGGAAGACAACAACGTTTAGTCAACCACTGGAAGACGTGATTGCCAGACGTATAGCGGAAGGCTGGATTTCTTTGAGGACTTTGCCATGGTGAAGCGACGCATAGCCAAAGACCTGGTAGACCAGGCCAGTCGCGGACGCCGGCGACGCGCCCGATCACGGTATCGGTGTCCTCCAGCTCCGGCTGCCCTACGTGAGGATCCAGACGTCTGGCAGCGTCCGGCACATCCCGACGCCGGCCTACCCGGCGGCCGCCCAGGGCCGAGGAATCGAGGACGCCGTGGCGCTCCAGTACGTGGTGGACGAGGACGGCCGGGTGCGGCGAGGGACGATCCGGGTGCTCGATGCCACCTACCAGGACTTCGCCGACGCCGCGGTTGACGCGATCGTGGGCGCGCAGTTCAACCCGGCGCGGGTCGGGGCCTGTCCGGTGAAGGCCGTGGTCCGGCAGTGGATTCGGTTCTCGGTGCGGTAGTACGCTGACCGGGAGATCGCGTGAGCGAAAACGCAGTCAATTTCGTGGTCCTCTTCGTCATAGTTCTCGGCGCGGCCATCTGGTGGCTCGTCCGGGACAGCGGCAAGCCACGGGGCCCAGGCAGCTCGGACCACTTCAGTCCGCGCGACCCCGGGTCTCGGAATTATCACCGTGACGAATGATCCCATGGGCACTCCACACGCTGCCCTGACTATCCCCTCCGCTCCGCCGAGTACATTCCTACCACTATCCGCCCCACCCACCACGAGGACCCCCGTGTCTCCTGTCCGTTCGCTCGCCTCCACCGCGACCTTGAGCCTCTTCATCTGCGCCGCGCTCCCCGCCCAGCAGCCGGCCGCCGATTCGTCCATCCTCACCCTCGACCGGATCTAAGCCTCCGACGAGTTCGAGCCGGAACACCTCGGCGAGGTCCGCTGGCTTCCCGACCGCCCGGCCTACCTCAAGCTCGAGGCCGACAGCGGCGGCGGACCCGGCGGCGCTCCCTCGCTGGTCCGCTACGATGCCGCGACCGGGAAGCGGGAGATCATCGTCCCGGCCGCCCGCATGGTGCCGCCCGGCGACTCGGCCCCCCTCCCGGTCGAGGACTACTACCTCTCGTCAGACGGGAAGCGGCTCCTGGTCTTCACCAACTCCCGGAAGGTCTGGCGGCAGAACACCCGGGGCGACTTCTACACCCTCGACCTCACCTCCTGGAAGCTCGCCAGGCTCGGCGGACCCGACGCCAAGCCCTCCACCCTCATGTTCGCCAAGTTCTCTCCCGACGGCGGCCGGGTGGCCTACGTGCGGGAGAACAACCTCTACGTCGAGAGCCTGGACGACGGCCGCATCACCCAGCTCACCCGGGACGGCTCGCGCACCGTCATCAACGGCACCTTCGACTGGGTCTACGAGGAGGAGCTGAACCTCCGCGACGGCTTTCGTTGGAGTCCCGACGGCCGGCGGATCGCCTACTGGCAGCTCGACGCCTCCGGCGTGCGCGACTTCCTGCTGATCAACAACACCGACTCGCTCTACTCGTTCACCATCCCGGTGCAATACCCCAAGGCCGGCACCACCAACTCGGCCGGGCGGGTGGGCGTGGTGAGCGCCGGCGGCGGGCCCACCGTCTGGCTCAAGGTCCCCGGCGACCCGCGCAACAACTACATCGCCAAGCTGGAGTGGGCGGCGAGTCCGGACGAGCTCGTGCTGCAGCACCTCAACCGGCTGCAGAACACGGACGATGTCATGCTGGCCGATGCGGCGACGGGGGACGTCCGGACCGTGCTCACCGAGCGCGACAGCGCGTGGGTGGACGTGGTGGACGACCTTCGCTGGATCGACCACGGTAAGAGCTTCACCTGGATCAGCGAGCGGGACGGATGGCGGCACCTCTACGTCGTGTCGCGCGATGGGAAGAAGGTGCGGCTCGTCACCAAGGGCGCGTTCGACCTGCACAATCCGTACAGCGCCTTCGGCGGCGGGCACGTGGTGGGGGTGGATTCGGCGAAGGGCTGGATCTACTACAGCGCGTCACCGGAGAACGCGACCCAGCTCTACCTCTACCGCAGTCGGCTCGACGGCAAGGGCAGTCCCGAGCGGGTGACGCCGAAGGATGAGTCGGGGTTTCACCAGTACCAGGTCTCGAGGGACGGGCGCTGGGCGCTCCACTACTACTCCTCGTTCGGCGTGCCGCCCGTGGTGGACCTCGTGTCCCTGCCCGATCACAAGGTGGTCCGCACCCTGGTGGAGAACCGGAGGCTCAAGGCCGCCGTGGCGCGGCTCGCGCGTGGGCCGAGCGGCTTCGTGAAGGTGGCCGCGGACAGCGGGCTCCAGCTCGACGCCTGGATCATCCGTCCGCCCGACTTCGACTCGACCAAGCGGTACCCTCTCTTTTATAAGGTGTACGGCGAGCCCGCCGCGCAGACGGCACTCGACCAGTGGTCCGGCGACTACCTCTGGCACCTGATGCTGGCGCAGCAGGGCTACGTCGTCGCCTCGCTGGACAACCGGGGCACGCCCGCGCCGAGGGGCCGGGCTTTTCGGAAGGCGATCTATCAGAGGGTGGGAATCGTCAACTCGGGCGACCAGGCCGCCGCCGCGCGGACCATGCGCCGCTGGTCCTGGGTGGACACCAGCCGGGTCGCGGTCTGGGGCTGGAGCGGCGGTGGATCGATGACGCTGAACCTGATGTTCCGCTATCCCGACCTCTACCAGACCGGGATGTCCGTGGCCCCCGTGCCCGACGCCCGGCTTTACGACACCATCTACCAGGAGCGCTACGTGGGATTGCCGCAGGAGAGTCCGGAGGTCTACCGCGTGGGGTCACCCCTCACCTACGCCGACAAGCTGAAGGGCCACCTCCTGGTCGTCCACGGCTCGGGCGACGATAACGTGCACTACCAGGGCACCGAGCGCCTGGTCAACGCGCTGGTGGCGGCCAACCGGCCGTTCACCATGATGGAATACCCCAACCGCACCCACTGCATCTGCGAGGGAAAGGGCACGACACTCCATCTGTACTCGCTGCTCACCCACTACCTCGAGCAGAACGTGGCGCCGGGGCCGCGAGGTGCCACTCCAGCATCACATTGAGGACCGCCACTCGGGATTCGGCGGCTTCGGAGGCCAGGTCGAGTGCCAGCGGCGGTAGCCGTCGCGACCGCTTCCCGACCTGGCCTGATGTCGCGGAATTCCGTGAGGACGGAATGGCCCGCATCTACGACCAAGGTCCAATAGTCAGCCCACCTCCTTTTTCCGACATTCAGCCGGGCGTGGAGTCGGTCTCCCCTGTAGCTACCCGTTGAAGGAGGAGCGCGTGGGCACCTATCGCATATGGTACCTATCACTTGCCGCGTTGGTGGCGGTCGTTGGTCCGCTGTCGGCACAGGGCCAGGGTGAGCCACCCCTGAAGATGGTCTACGCGGTCTGGAAGAGCCCGGGAGGAGCCGAGAACGCCATAAACCACATGAACAAGAAGACCTACGACCTGGTCGAAGCTTTCGCCGTGCTGGTGAAGGATTCTTCCGGCAAGGTGGAGATCAAGAAGCGGCACAACAAGGCCGGCGGCTCCGCCCAGGCGATGCAGGCCTCCGAGACCATCGACACCGCGATCGCGAGGCTGAGCGCGTTGCCGGCGAATGCTGCGGATTCCGCCGCCGGCTATGCCCCCGCCGCGGGCAGTCCGGCCAGCCGCTTGTCGGAGAAGGACTTGAAAAGGGTCGTCAGCATGTTCAAGCCCGGCGAATCGGCGGCGCTGCTCATCTCGCCCAAGCCGGACGTCACGCAGGTTCAGAAGTATGTGGGGATGGGGGGGCAGCCCGGCCCCGAGTTCGTCGTAGTGGACATCCAGTAATTGGCCAGGCCATCGCGCGCCCATCGCAGAACTCGCAGACTCAGCCAGGGCGAGCGGTCGGCCTCCGGTTCTACCAACTCTGTGGAGGGAGCATGGGTACGTACGCGCGTGGTATCTGGTCAGTTGCCGCGTTCCTGCTGGTCGCCGGCCCGTTGACGGCACAGGACAAGGCGGAGGCCCCACCGCTCCGGATGATCTACGCGGTCTGGAAGAACGCGGACGGAGCCGATCACGCGATGAGTAAGATGAGCAAGAGCGCCAAGGACCAGGTCGCGGCGTATGCGGTCCTCGTCAAGAACGACGCGGGTCATGTGGAGGTCAAGAAGCGGCACAATCAGGCCGGCGGCTCCGCTGAGGCGTTGCAGGCCAGCGAGATCATCGATACCGCAATCGCACGGCTGAGCGCGCCGCCTAAGACCGCCGAGGACTCCGCCGCCGGCTACGCGCCGAACCCGAACAGCCGCTTGTCAGACGAGGACTTGAAGAAGGCGGTCACCATGTTCGGTCCCGGCCAATCGGCCGTGCTGCTCCTGTCGCCGAAGCCGGCCGTTTCGGACCTCGAGCGCTCCCTGGGCACAGGGGCGCAGAGTAACGCGCAGATCATGGAGCTGGAGGTCAAGCAGTAGGCCGACTCCCTTGCGATTCGGCCACGAGAGGCAACGCCCACCGTATTGAAAGGTGGGCGCTTGCTTCGGGGATCGGTCCCTGGATCCCTACGACCCCCCGCTCCAACGTCTACTGTTCCCGGCCCGTCCCACACCCTAGCCTGGCCAATCCTTCCGTCGGGCGCTCGTGGAGGGCCTGGCGGCGGAGGGCTTGTCGGTCCCGGAGCGCCCTATGCGTGGATTTCGCGATTTCGTCGTGAGCTCGCTGGTCGGTGGGCTGCTGGTGCTGGTTCCGCTCTACCTCGCCATCCTCCTCCTGCTCAAAGCCGCCAAGTCCCTCGCCGGACTCGTCAAGCCCATCGCCGGCCTGCTCCCGGACTGGGTGCCCGGCGACCGCGTCCTCTCCCTCCTCCTCGTCCTGCTGGTCTGCTTCCTCGTGGGGGCCAGCCTCCGCACCCGGGTCGGGCGGCGGACCCGCGCCCGGGTGGAGCGGTCGGTGTTCGAGCGGGTGCCCGGCTATAACCTCCTCAGAAGTCTCACCCAGCAGGTCGCGGGGGAGGGTGAGGAGCGGGTGTGGAAACCGGCCCTCGTGGAAATCGAAGATGCCCTCGTCCCCGGGTTCATCATCGAAGAATTCGAGGACGGGCGCTACACCATCTTCGTCCCCTCGGTGCCCACCCCGTTCGCGGGGGCCGTCTACGTGCTCGGGCCGGAGCGGGTGCATCCGCTGGACGTCCCGTTCACGGTCGCCATCAAGTCCATCTCCCGGTGGGGCGCCGGCTGCCGGGACCTGGTCGGGACGCTGAGCCCGTCCCGGGAAGCGTCGCCGGCGTCCACGTTGACCTAGCGTCTTCTTCGCGATCCAGACCCCACGCCGCGCGACTCGACAGGAGAGCTTATGCGAGGACTCAGGAGCGTCGTCCTGGTGGCAGGTCTTCTCACCATAGCAGTGCATGCCCCGGCAGTGGCCCAGCTCAGATTCGCCATCGGCGGCGGCGCCACGCTGCCCACCGGCACCTTCGACGACGTGGCGGGGACCGGATGGCACGGGATGGGCGCGATCGGCTTCCAGCCGGCCGATTTCCCCATCGGGTTTCAGGTCGATGGGATGTACAGTCGCTTCGGGTTCGATGCGGAGAACATCGACGCGGACTGGGAGATGATTCAGGGCACGGCGGACGCGGTGTTCAAGTTCAGTAGCTCCGAGGAGAGCAAGTTCCACCCGTACCTGATCGGCGGGATCGGCGGTTACCACGTGAAGGCCGTCGGCAACGATGCGGAGGGCGCCGACTCGGAGACCGATTTCGGCGTGAACGCCGGCGCGGGCTTCGATTTCGGCCTGGGGAATCTCTCGGCCTTCCTCGAGGCCCGGTTCCACGCCGTCTTCAGCGGCACCACGGATCCCGAGACGCTGGAAGACGCCACCGCGAGCTTCGTTCCGATCACCATCGGCATCCGATTCGGCAAGGGCAGTTGACGCGATCCGTGGCCATGCTCAGACGTCCCCTTGGCACGCTCGCCGCCATCGGGCTGGCGTGGGCATGCCGCGCATCCCCCGGCGATGCCCAGAAGCCGGCCTCCACGCCGGCCGGTGACTCCCTCGCCGACACCGCCTCGCTCGCGTCCGACGCGAGCGAGGCCGACTCGCTGGCGCCCGAGCTGGCGCCGTTCGTCGGACCGCTCGCCGAGGCCTGGACCGGCGACCTCGACAGCATGATCGGCCGGCGCATCATCCGCGTGCTGGTCACACCCACTCGGACCCAGTACTGGATCGACCGGGGACGGCAGAGCGGGGCGGAGTACGAGCTGGTCCGGGCGTTCGAGGGCTGGCTCAACGAGAAGTACCGGCCCAGGCGCCACATCAACATCTACCTGGCGTTCATCCCGACGTCCCGCGACGCGCTCATCCCGGATCTCCTGGCCGGCCGCGGCGATATTGCGGCCGGTATCCTCACGCTCACTCCCGATCGCCTGGCCCGGGTGGATGGGGCCGGGCCCTTCTTCCGCGGCGTCAAGGAGCTGGTGGTCACCGGACCCGAGTCGCCCGCGGTGAGCACGCTCGAGGACCTCGCGGGCCAGACCGTCGCCGTTCGGCGGTCCTCCAGCTACTGGAGCCACCTGGAGCAGCTCAACGCCCGGTTCGCCAGCGAAGGCAAGCCGCCGATGCTGCTCGAGCCGGCGCCGGAGGACCTGGCCGACGACGACCTGCTGGAGATGGTCAACGCCGGACTGGTCGGGATCACGGTGGTGGACCGGTACGCCGCCCTACTCTGGGCCAGGATCCTGCCGAACCTGCGAGTGCACGAGGACGTCGCCGTCAACGAAGGCGGCGAGGTCGGGTGGCTGGTGCGGAAGGACAGCCCCAAACTCAAGCAGGAGATCGACGCATTCGCCAAAGAGCACGTCCTGGGCACGCAATTGGGCAACGACCTGGTCCGGAAGTACACCGGATCCACCCGCTTCCTGACCGACGCGCGCTCGACCGACGCCACCAAGCGGTACCTGGAGCTGGTGGATCTGTTCCGGACGTACTCCGACCGGTACTCGCTCGACTACATGCTCCTGATGGCCCAGGGCTACCAGGAGTCCCGGCTGAAGCAGACCGCGCGCAGCCCGGTGGGCGCCGTAGGCGTCATGCAGATCATGCCGGCCACGGGTGCGGGGCTCGGCGTCGGCGACATCAACCAGCTCGAGCCCAACATCCACGGGGGCGTGAAGTTCATCCGCTCGATGATCGACCAGCACTTCGCCAGCGACTCGGTCACCCCCCTCAACCAGGCGCTGCTCGCGCTCGCCGCGTACAACGCGGGGCCCGGCCGGGTCCAGCGGCTCCGGGCGGAAGCGGCGAAGCAGGGGCTCGACCCCAACATCTGGCGCAACAACGTGGAGCTGATCGCCGCCCGGCGCATCGGCGCCGAGACCGTGACCTACGTCGCCAACATCTACCGGTACTATGTGGCGTACCGGTTGGCCGAGCTGGAGGCGGAGGCGAGAAAGAAGCAGAAGGAGAAGGCGCGGGCAGGGGAGTGAGGGGTTCATCCGCGGCCTATTTGTTCTTTGGCCGCGGATGAACGCTGGAGACGACGATAGGCGGTGAAGTGTTTCGCCGGCCGCGGCCTATGAGCGCGCCGGCCTGTGGCCCAGGATGACGTCGGTGATTCCGTGCACCGATTCAGCGGCTTCGGAGGCCAGGTCGATGACCTTGCGGCCCAGCGCCTTCCGCTGTGGCGCTCCCTCCTGCCAGCGGCGG
>DATCWW010000334.1:0-12763 GCA_036566145.1 Gemmatimonadales bacterium | reverse complement strand
CCGCCGCTGTCCGACCCGGTCGGCGCGCCGGTGCCCGCCAGCCTCCATCTCCACGCCCCGCCCCTCTATCTCCTGCTCGGGCCCCTCTTCTCTCTCTGGGACGGGGCCTCGATGCTGAGCATGACCAGGCTGCACGGGTTCCTGCTCGGCACGGCCCTGTTGTACCTGCTCTGTCGTCTCGCCCGGCTGCCCCGGAGCCGCAATCGGCCGCTCCGGTTGCTTCGGGAGCTCGGCGTGCTCGCCGGGAGCCTCCTGGGATTCGCCCTCTTTCTCGCCCTCGGCATCCTGTGGCACCGGCCGATGCTGGCGCTCGCCGGCGCGGGAGCCGACCGGGCGGTGGTGGACTTCCACAGCCACACCAACGTCTCGCACGACGTGCGCGGCACCCTGATGTCGCAGTTCGACGTTCGAGCCAATCTCGCCTGGCACCGGCGCGCGGGATTCGACGCCGTCTTCGTCACCGACCACAACACGATCGCGCCCGCGACGCACGCGGACAGTCTGCCGGTTCGCTGCCCGGGCATCGAGGTGAGCGCCTGGCGGGCCCACATCGTGCTCCTGGGCGACACCCTGCCGGTGGATCGAGACCCGTACAGCCGGGACTGGGCCGGCCTCACCCGCCTGGTCCAGGTGAGCGACTCCGCGTATCACTCCCGCTCGGTCGCCTCCCTGCCGGAGTATGAGCGCAACCACTGGGATCGGCTCGACAGCCTGGTGGCCGCGGGACTCGACGGCTTCGAGATCGTGAACGCGAGCCCCAAGGCAAACGAGCTGTCCCGGACTCGCCGCGACAGCGTGATCGCGCTGGCCCGGCGCGCCGGCCGCTTCGTCGTCGGCGTGAGCGACCACCATGGCTGGGGCGCCACCAGCATGGTCTGGAACCTGGTGCCGGTCCCGTCCTGGCGAACCACGCCCGCCGCGCTGTGCCACCGGATCCTCGCCCGGCTCGACCAGGGCGTGGGGTCGGTGCAGGTCCTGGAGCGCCACCGCCTGCGGGCGGAATCGGACTGGCCGTCTCTGCTCACCCCACTTGGCGTGGTGTGGGAGACCTGGCGCGGGATGACCGGCGCCGTCGCGCTCTCCTGGCTGGTCTGGATCTGGGGAATCGCCCTCGTGCTGGATGCGCGCGGAGGCCGTCGCCGGGATATCATTCCCCCGCCCCAGTCCCGGACGTCCTGATGCCGCTCAGCCGTTTCCTGGGCACCGGCCTCGCCGTGCCCGACCGCGTCGTCACCAACGACGAGCTTTCCCAGCTCATGGACACCAGCGACCAGTGGATCCGGGAGCGGACCGGGATCCGCGAGCGCCGCTGGGTGCGTGAGGGCGAGACCGGCGCCGAGCTGGCGCTCGCCGCGAGCGGGCGGGCGCTCGAGTCGGCCGGGATCGCGCCGACGGCCGTCGACGCGATCGTGTACGCGTCGTCCACGCCGGACCACTTCGCCCCGGGCAACGGGGTCTACCTGCAGCGCGAGCTGGGCGCAGGTCCCATTCCCGCCATCGATATCCGCACCCAGTGCAGCGGGTTCATCTACGCCCTGGCGGTGGCGGACGGGTGGATCCGCACGGGTCTCTACCGCCACATCCTCGTGGTCGGCGCCGAGGTGCAATCCACCGCGCTCGACGTGAGCACCCGGGGCCGGAACACGGCCGTCATCTTCGCCGACGGCGCGGGCGCGGCGGTGCTGGGCCCCTCGGAAGACGGCGATCGCGGCATCCTCGCGTTCGACCTCCACAGCGACGGGCAGCACGCCGAGAAGCTCTGGGTGGACTGCCCCGGCTCGATGTATCACCCGCGGATGTCGGCCGATCAGATCGAGGCGGGGCGGCATTTCCTCGATATGGACGGCCGAGAGGTCTTCCGGCACGCGGTGGCCCGGATGCCGGAGTCGGTGCGGGCCGCCCTCTCGAAGGTCGACCGGACTCCGGCCGATCTCCGCCTGCTGGTGGCCCACCAGGCGAACCTGCGGATCGCCGAGATGATGCAGCGCGACCTCGGTCTGCGGGACGATCAGGTGTACAACAACATCCAGGTCTATGGCAACACCACTGCCGCCACGATTCCGATCGCGCTCGCCGAATGCGTCCGCGCCGGCCGCGTGACGCCGGGGGACCTGGTGGCACTCACCGCGTTCGGCTCCGGCTTTCTCTGGGGCAGCGCCGTCGTCAGGTGGTGAGCTCGAGCTCCCGCTGACAGTTGCCGCAGTGCAGCCGCTTGGGCAGGTGGAACCGGCCCATCACGGTGAAGGTCTGCTGGGTGCCGCAGAACGGGCAGCGGCCTTCCACGTGGCGGAAGATTTCCCGCTGGCGCAACCGGTTGGCGCCGAAGCCGAACCCGAGCAGCAGGGCCAGCGGCACCAGGACGAAGTGGACCAGGGGGATGGGAATGGCCCCCACCGCCACCAACAGGAAGGCGAGGAACACGACGGCCGCCCGCTTGACCCGGTCGCCCGGGTCGAGCACGGCGAGCTGGACCGAGGCATCGGTGGCGGGGGCCCCGAAACCCTTGAGGGGAACGTTCAGTCTACGAGTGGTCATGATCGCAAAGTAGCAGGGTGTCATCCCGAGCAGATCTCTCACAGCGCCCGGGATGACACCCGCTCACACCATCGGGTACTTCCGCAGGTAGTACTCCCGATTACGAGTGGCGCGCGCTCGATAGAGCTGCTCGTCCTCGTCCTCGGCGTCACTCACGAACAGATGCAGCGAGCCGGGCCACATGGTCGCCTGCAGCGACCAGTTGGTGCTGGGCGCATGGAGGACCCACTGCAGCGCGCCGCCTCCCGCGTCGGTCAGGTGCACCTCGCTCGCCCGCTCCAGCGACACGTTCGACGGAATCCCGGCGATTGCCGCCTCGATCGGATCGAGCTGCAGCTCGGCGTCGGTCCAGCTGCGAAAGGTCACCTTCCCCCGGACCGGAGAATCGGCGTCGGGCAGCTCGAATTCGGCCTGCCACTCGCCCAGCAGGTCCCAGGCGTGATCCATGAGGCCAATGTCCGGTACCGTAATCGTCGGATGCTTCTTCATTGCACCTCCCATCCCGGAATCGCCGGCTCCGGATGAATCTTTCACCCTGGGTGTTCCGTACTGGAACGTGACCGTCGGCCCTTCATTCGGAGTGGCGTCATGATCCAACTCGCATTGACCCTGGCTGCCGGCCTCGCCGGCTACCTGTTCGCCCGTGGCTTCGTCCACCAACGCCTCAGGTTCGTAGATGCGGTGCAGTCGCCGCTGGCGCCCTTCGTGGCCGGGGTCCTGGCCGCGCTGGCGGCCTGGCCGCTGGCCCTCCTTCCCATGGTGACGCTGGGCACGACCCTCGTGTTCGGCATCGGCACGGCACTGGGCACCGCGAGCGGCGCCCGCCTGGTCCGGAGGGAGGAACACCACCTCCGGCGGCTCGGTCCCTGACCCGGATAGTAGGCCCTAACCTGAAGCCACACCGTACACTGGATCACACTCCCGAGGCGGCCTATCTTGCTTTCATGGCCACCATGGTGCAGTGCCGCCGGTGCGGACAGACGCGGGAGGGGATGGCGTTCCAGCCGTTCCCCAGCGACATGGGACAGCGGGTCTTCGAACAGATATGCGGGACCTGCTGGGCGGAGTGGACCAAGTTCCAGCAGCAGCTCATCAACCACTATGGGCTGAACCTCCGGGACCCCAAGGCCCGGGAGTTCCTGCTCAAGAACATGGATCAGTTTCTCTTCGGGGCCGGCGCGGAGGCAGGCGGTACGGCCGAGGGTGGCGGGGCCTAGCTCCTCAGAACTGCCCACCGAACTGAAAAATGAGGTCCACCGCAGGACCGCTCGGCTTGACGTCCTCGGTCATGCCGATCCGCCACTCGTGGCCCGGACCGGACCCCAGGATCACACCGAAGTCGAGTGCCATGTCGTACCGATCGAGCGACGGCAGCGCGGTGTCGTGGTAGTACGGGGTGTGGTAGAAGAGATTGCCGTAGAGCGACTGGCGGCCGAAGAGCCGGAAACGGGCCCCGGCGCTCCCCGAAGCCAGGAGCTCGTGCTGGCTCTCGGCCAGGGTGCCGTGCCGGGGCGCGAACCCGAGCCCCAGGCTCCCTTCGCCCGTCAGCCTCGAAGAGACCGCCAGGTGCGCGGTGTTGAGGAGCCCCGCCGTCACCACACCTCGCCCGTATCCCTCCGGTCCGGTCGAAGTCGGCAGCGTCACCACGGCCACACTCTGCACCGCCGGGTGCACCCGGACCCCCACACCGAGCCGAGTGTCGCCTAGAAAAGCGTCGTCCGGACGTCCACGGAGGGGGGGCTCATTGTGCAGGTCGACGAAGTAGCCGAACTGGTCGTGCGGACGGCGCTCTCGTTCGGGTATGTTGATGCCGAGGAGTCCGTGGTACCAGTCGAGGAAGCCGTCGAGGAACCCGGAATAGGCGCCGAGCAGCTCCGCATCGGCCAGCACGAAGGTGCGGGGGCTCAGGTCGCGGGAGACGCCGAAGCGGACCCGGAGCAGCTCGCTGTCGAGCAAGTACGTCGCCGTCGGAATGTTGTTGGTCTCGATGGTCGAGGCGTACGACAGCGAGGCGCTGAGCCCCCAGCGGCCGGGGCGGTAGGAACGGAACGGCTCGAACGAGAGGGGCGTCCGCCCTGCCGCCACTGGATTGATGGGAGCAAAAGCGGGCAGCCCCTGCGCGACGGCCCTGGCGGGAGCCAGGAGCGCGAGCAGCAGGACGAGGAGCACAACCGGCACCGGTGGAAGATATCCGGGTTGACAACCCCGAACGCCGCCCGGTACCTTGGGTCTATGGCCCCCACGTACAGCTTCTGCTGCTTCTACTTTACCAATACCGGCGCGGCGCTCCCGCCGTCCGGTGTCGGCAGCGTGCTGTAGCGCCCGACCGGACCGCCCGACGCCCCGCCGGCCCAAGCCCCGGCGGGGTTTTTGTTTTCCACCCTCGGAGTGAGCGTATGCGCGTTGCCATTCAGGGCACTCATGGATCGTTCAGCGAGGCGGCGGCCCGGCGCCGCTGGCCGGAGCTGGTCACCCTCCCTTGCCGGGAGGCGGCGGACGTGGTGGTCGCGGTGCGCGAGGGACGGGCGGAGGCCGGCTGCCTGCCGATCGAGAACTCGCTCATCGGATCGGTCACCACCACCTACGACCTCCTCGAGGAGGCGTTCGGCGACGGCACGCTCCGGCTCACCCACGAGATTCTCTACCCGGTGCACCACACCCTGATGGCCGTCCCGGGTGCGACGCTCGCGGGCATCAAGCGGGTGCTGAGTCACCCGGTCGCGCTGGGGCAATGCCGCCAGTGGCTTTCGACCCACCTGCCCGACGTCGAGCTGGTGAGCGCGTGGGACACGGCGGGAAGCGCCGA
This sequence comes from Gemmatimonadales bacterium, assembly GCA_036566145.1. GTDB lineage: Bacteria > Gemmatimonadota > Gemmatimonadetes > Gemmatimonadales > GWC2-71-9 > CAVVWJ01. Next base: position 7,422 of record DATCWW010000334.1, on the reverse strand, counting down.
AATCGTGGCCCACGAGGGGAATCCCGCGCTCGCGGCGATCGCCGCGCGCCACGCGGCCGACGCCCATGGCCTGGTGCCCCTGGCCGAGCGGATCGAGGACGATCCCACCAACCAGACCCGGTTCCTCACCTTCACCCGCTCCGACGCCCCGGCGCTCCCCGCGGCGCAGACCGGCGCCACCCGCTACAAGACCTCGATCATCGTGCTGATCGACCACCGGCCGGGAATGCTCGCGCTCACCCTGCAGGCGTTCGGCGTGCGCGGCGTCAACCTAATGGCGTTGCAGAGCCGCCCCGAGCGCTCCGCCCCATGGACCTACCGCTTCTACGTGGACGTGGACGGCGCCGCGAGCGATCCCCGCCTGGCCGAGGCGCTCGAGGAGGTGGAGGCGCTCGCCGCCCGGGTCGTGGTGCTGGGGAGCTACGAGGCCTGGGTCGAGGGAAGCCGGCTGTCGGCGCCGCCTCCCACGCCGGCGCACCACAGCAAGAAGCCGGAGATCCCGCTGGTGGACCGCCGTCGCGCGCCCGAGGGCAGTCGGGTCGAGGTCCGTCATCTGGTTTTCGGCGGCGCGGAGCCGGTCCTGATCGCCGGGCCGTGCTCGGTGGAGAACGAGGCGATGATCCTGGAGACCGCGGGCGCGATCGCCCAGGCGGGCGGCGACATGCTGCGCGGCGGAGCCTACAAGCCGCGCACGTCGCCCTACGACTTTCAGGGTCTGGGGGTGAAGGGCCTTCGTTACCTGGCGGACGCGCGGGAGCGTACCGGACTTCCGGTGGTGACCGAGGTGCTGAGCTGGGAAGAGGTCGCGGTGGTCGCCCACTTCGCCGACATGCTCCAGATCGGCGCCCGCAACATGCAGAACTTCACCCTGCTCAGGGCGGCCAGCCGGAGCGGAAAGCCGGTGCTGCTCAAGCGCGGCGCCGGCGCCACGATCGAGGAGTGGCTGATGGCGGCCGAGTACGTCCTCGCCGAGGGCAACCCGAACGTGGTGCTGTGCGAGCGGGGGATCCGCACCTTCGAGCGCGCCACCCGGCACACCCTCGATCTGAACGCGGTGGTGATGGTCCGGGAGCGCACCCACCTCCCGGTAATCGTGGACCCGAGCCACGCCGCCGGCGTCCGCTCGCTGGTCATTCCGCTCAGTCTGGGCTCGCTCGCCGCCGGCGCCGACGGCCTGATCGTGGAGGTCCACCCCGATCCGTCGAAGGCCTTGAGCGATGGGGCGCAGAGCTTGGACGTGCCCATGTTCGCGGAGCTGGCGGCGAAGGTGCATCCGGGGCGGGCGGCGAGAGCGAGGGTCGTAGCGGTGTAGAAGCGAAGGGCGAAGGGCGAAAAGCGAAGGGGGTGCTCGACTGAACCGGTCGAACACCCCCTTCGCTCTTTCGCCCTTCGCTCCGTCAGGGCACCGTCGTCCGCCGTCCCACGAACAGCCGGTACAACAGCAAGAGCAGCATCGCGCCGATGATCGAGGCGATGATCCCCGGGCCCGTGCCCGGATCAGAGTACCAGCCCAGCGCCCGTCCGATGAAACCGGCCAGCAGCGCACCGGCGACGCCCAGCAGCATCGTGATGATGAAGCCGCCCGGATCCTTTCCGGGCATCAAGAGCTTCGCGATCGCCCCGACGACCAATCCGATGATCAGGGTCCAGAGAAATCCCATAGTCGCCTCCGAGGTGGGCCGAAGATATACCAAGCGTCGTGCCGGACATCTGTGAGCGGGCGCACACCGGGGAGGAACAGGGTCAGGAGTCCGGTTCCCCCAGCCGGGCGGTCACCGTTTCCCGCTTGTGGTTGCGCAGAATGTCCAGCTTGAAGCTTTCGCCCGACTCGTAGCTTCGCAAGATGCGGAGGAGGTGGGAGGGGCCAGCCGGCCGGCGGCCGTCCACGGCGAGGACCACGTCGCCCCCCTTGAGACCCAGGGCCGAGTCCGGGGGAGCGCTGATCACCAGGACCCCCTGATTCACCCCGAAGTACTGGCCCAGATCGGAGTTGAGCGGCGCCAGCTCGAGCCGCGCCAGGGGGGAGCGGGCCAGGACGTCCCAGTGGGCGCCGGGGGGGTCCACCCGCTCGAAGAACTCGCCCGCGGGCATCCGGGGGTCGTCCTCGGTGCCGCCCGGGCCACGGAAGCGGAGCATGGCGCGCGGGGGGGCGCCCATGTAGGCCACGTCGGGCTCGTCCTCGGTGACCACCTGGACGGTGCGGCGGTCGCTACCCCGCCGATATTCGATCGGCACCGTGTCGTTGGGCTCGAGCCGGGCGGCCAGCTCGATCAGCCGGAGCCCGGGAAGCGACGCGTTCTGGTGGTCGGCCACCCCTTGGGCCGAGCCGCGGGAGAGGACCGACGTCCCGTCCAGCTTGGTGATCAGGTCGCCGCTCCGGATCCCCGCCTGCGCGGCGGGGCCGCTCGGAGTCACCGCGTCCACGTAGGCGCCGATCGAGTCGGTGCCCCGGGCCTGCAGGTTCACCTTGATGCCGAGACGGGCCCGGCGGTTCATCACGATCCGCATCAACCGGTCGTGCGCCCGGTCCACCTGGACCTCGCCCAGTCCGGAGTCCTGCGCCATGATGGCGACCGGCGATCCGAGAAGTCCGCCGGCGGCCAGCATGGTGATGAGCAGCGGTGTCGGTCGCATCGTCGGTCCTCCTGGGCTCAGAGGCCCGCGTTACTGGCGCGAGTCACGTGGACGTCCATGAGGGCGTCCAGCAGTCCGACCCGCTCCCGCCACAGCCGCAGCACCTGGGGTTCCCGGGCCTGCTGCTCCATCAGATCGGCCATCTCCAGCTCCCGGTCCACCTGGGCGATCCGGTCCTCCAGCTCCTGGGCGATCCCCGCCGTGCGCCCGTCCAGCACCCGGCTCTCCGGGTCATAGCCGTGAAGCGCCGACTCCAGTGCCTGCGAGCGGTCCATCGCCTGCTGGATCTCGTCGGCGTTGCTGCTGCCGATGGGGCCGGGGTTCGGCCCGATGGCGACTGCCAGAGCGATGGACGCCGCCGCGGCCAGTCCCACCAGCCCCGCCATCCGGTTTCGCCGGTGCCGCCGCTCGGCCATGACCCGGGCCCGTACCTCGGGCCAGCGGTCCCGGCCGGAGCGAAGCGCCGGCAGCGCCTTGAGCCGGGCCACCCGCTGGTGCAACCGCTCCAGCTCCGCCCGGCACTGCTCACAACCCTCCAGATGCTCCCGGGCCGCGGCGTCGCCGGGCTCCTGCCCCGCCTCCCGCAGGCTCACCAGGGCATCCATGCTCAGATGCGTCATACCGCCACCTCCTCACCCAGCCACCGACGCAGCCGGACATGCGCCCGGGCCAGCTGCGACTTGGAGAAGCTGGGCGTCTTGCCCATCATCGTGGCGATCTCTTCGTGGGTGTATCCCTCGACGTCGTGCAGCCAGACCACCGCTCGGGAGGTCTCGGTCAGCCGCTCGAGCGCCGCCTCCAGATCCATCCGGAGGGCCGTGTCCTCCCGCTGGCGCCCGGTGACTTCGTCGTGCAGCTCCTCGGTCTCCCGATACTTGTTGCGCCGGAGTCGCATGAGCGCCTTGCTCGCGGCGATCGTCCGGACCCAGCCCCAGAGGCTTCCCTCCTCGCGGTACCGCCCGATGCTGCGACAGACCTCGAAGAAGGTCTCCTGCAGCACGTCTTCGGCATCTTCAGTGGTGCGACAGATACGGCGGGCGAGGTTATAGACCGGTGCCTCGAACGCGCGATAGAGCTGCTCGAGCGCGTCGGGGTCTCCCGCCCTGGCTCGGGCCACCACACGATCGGCATCGGCCAGCAGGTAGGAATCCAAGGCAAGCGTCCGGGACATGGTGGTTTAAAGATGCGGGATTGTTGGGGATGGTTGCAGGGGCAGGACAGGCGCACAGGCGCACAGGCGCACAGGCGCACAGGCGCACAGGCGCACCGGGTAAGTGCAAACAGAGCCCCGAGCTGTTAGAACTTTGCGCCTTCGCGCCTGTGCGACCGTGCGCCTGTCCGCCCGTCCACCTACCTTCCCCCCATGCCCCAAGCCCCTCCCCCCATCTGGCTCCACCACCTCGAGGACGAGGCCGACGCAGCCTACCTGTATCGGGAGCTGGCCCGGATCGAGCCGGATCGGCGTAAGTCCGAGCTGTATCAGAAGCTGGCCTCGGTCGAGGACCGGCACGTCGAGCTCTGGCGGGCGCTCCTGGCCCAGAACGGTCACACGACGGACGTACCGGTACCCTCCCGGGCGGCCCGGTTCCGGGCCTGGCTGGCCCGGAGGCTCGGGAGCGGGTTCCTCCTCCCCATGCTGCTCGAGGAGGAGGGGCGGGAGGTGAAGGGGTACCTGAGCCTCTACCAGGAGGCCCCCGACGCCGCCGTGGCCCCCACCGCGCTCCGCCTGGCCAAGGAGTCGAAGGAGCACGCGGAGACGCTGGCCAAGATCACCGGCGGCAGCGGCGAGCCGTGGCACAAGACCGGGGCCGGCGGGTTCCTCCGGAATGTGGTCTACGGGTTCAACGACGGGCTCACCGCCAACTTCGGCCTGGTAGCCGGCATGATCGGAGCCCAATCCGACCTCGGGATGGCGAGCCACGCGGTGGTGGTGGCCGGGCTCGCCGGGGCAGTGGCCGATGCCCTCTCCATGGGCTCCTCCGGCTACCTCGCCGCGAAGAGTGAGCGCGAGGTGTTCGAGCACGAGATCAAGATGGAGAAGGAGGAGATTCGCCTGATGCCCGACCTCGAGCGGGAGGAGCTGAGCCTGCTCTACCAGGCCAAGGGCATCCCCGAGTCGCAGGCCGAGGCGCTGGCGACCCAGGTCATGAGCGACCCGGAGCGCGCGCTGGAGGAGAAGGTCCGCGAGGAGCTCAAGATCGGCGAGGCGACCAGCACGCCGATGCGGGAGGCCTGGATCACCGGCATCGCCACCGCGCTCGGTGCGCTCATTCCGGTGGCGCCCCTGCTGCTGATCGACGGCCCGGCTGCGGTGTGGACCTCGTTCATCCTGGCGATGGTGAGCCACTTCGCGGTAGGCGCTGCGCGCAGCATCTTCACCGGGCGGGGCGTCTTCCGGAGCGGGATGGACATGTTCCTGGTGGGCCTCGGTGTCGCCGGCGTGGGCTACCTGGTGGGCGACTGGATCGTGAAGCTGCTCTGAGGTGACCGCGATCCGATTCGGGCTCTGCTGCCAGTTCCTCGACGCGCCCATCCGGTTCCGCACCGCCACTCACCGCTACGTCTGGAGCCTGACCCCGGCCCGGCGACGGACCTACCTGCGCGAGATCGCGGCCGACAACGCGGCCGCCCTTTCCGCCGCGGTGACCGCCTGCCGCTCGCTCGGCATCGGCGCGTTCCGCATCAACAGCCAGATCCTGCCCCTCGGCACCCATCCCCGGAGCGGGTACACGCTGGAGCGGCTCGATCCCTCGGGCGCCGTCACCGAGGCGTTCCGCCGGGCGGGAGAGCTGGCGCGCGCCGTGGACGTGCGGCTCAGCTTCCACCCCGATCAGTTCGTGGTACTCAACTCGGAGCGCCCCGAGGTGGTGAGCTCCGCGGTCGAGGAGCTGGAGTTCCAGGCGGCGATCGCCGAGCTGGTGGGCGCCGACACCATCGTCTTCCACGGCGGGAGCGGGGCGGGCGGTGTCGACGCGGCCCTCGACCGCCTCGACCGCGGACTCGACCGGCTGAGCGACCGCGCCCGGACCCGCGCGGCGCTGGAGAACGACGACCGCCTCTTCACCCCGAGCGCGTTGCTCCCGGTCTGCCGCGCCGTGGGCATTCCGCTGGTCTACGACGCGCACCACCACCGCTGCCACCCCGATGCGCTGAGTGTGGACGAGGCGACCGACGCCGCCGCGGCCACCTGGGGCGACCGGGAGCCGTGGACCCACATTTCCTCGCCTCGGGACGGGTGGGCGGCTCCCAATCCGCGCCCTCACGCCGACTACATCGATCCGGCGGACGTGCCTCGCGGCTGGCTCCGACGGCGGATGACCATGGACGTCGAAGCCAAGGAGAAGGACCGGGCGGTGGTCAGGTTGATGACGGCGCTGAAGCGGCGGAAGCGATCGGCGTGATCACGATGCTGTCGAGCGTCGAGTCGGGGGCTCCTACCCGGGCCAGCGCCGCGCGCGCGGTCCGCTCCTCCAGCGCCGCGGCGTCCGCGTCGCCCAGGGCCGAGTACGCCAGGGACAGCAGGAAGCGGGTCTGGGCCAGCTCGATGGGCACGTCGATTTCGGACCAGATCCGCCCCGCGCGGCGGAGGTACTGGACCGCCGAACCGTACTGCCGGCGGGCGAGCTCGACCCGGCCACGGGCCAGCGCCGCGGTAGCGACCAGCGCCGGCGTGGCATAGGTCTCGGCGATCGTCTCCAGCTCCCCCACGGCAGCCTCGGCCCGGTCCGACTCGCCGCCGGCGACGGCGATCTCCACCATCGCCGGCAGCAGCCTCGCGCGGTCGAGCTCGCCCAACGCCGGCTCGGCCAGGGCACGCTCGACCATCGCGCGGCCGGTATCGAGCCGTCCCTCCGCCAGCCGGACCAGCGCGAGACCAGGCTGCGGGTCGCGCCCGCGGGCCTGGGCCTCGGCGAAGCGCGAGGCGGCGGCCGTCAGGTCGCCCCGGCGGAGGTGGATCTCGCCCAGCTCGTAGTACGCCTCACCCGCCGCGTCGGTGAGGAAGTCTCCCAGCTCTTCCGCCGCCTTCCGCGCCTCGCGCTCGGCCTCGTCGAACGCCCCGCGCTTCCGCAGCATGCCGGCCCGATGTACCCGGCAGATCCCGGGGTAGGCCGAGCCGGCGAAGGGGCGGACCCAGCCGTCAGCCGCATCGTGCCACTCGGCCATACGGCCGAGGTCACCCAGACGCTCGCAGGTGCTCATCATGTTGCAGTAGGCGCGGCCAGTGGTGCGCGGGGTGAGCTCGCCCGCCGTCACCGCGGTCATCGCCTCGTCGATCAGCGCCATCCCCTCCTGCAGCTGCCCCAGCGCGACCAACGCGCGGCCGCGGTCCTGCAAGGCCAGGGTCTCCAGCTCGAGGTCGCCCACCCGGCGCGCGATCTCGAGGGCCTGGTCCGCGTGCGCCAGCGCCGCCTCGGGCGAGCCATCGACCGCCAGGGCAACCAGGAAGTGCAGCCGGGCGAGCCAGCCGTGCTCGGAGGATTCGGGCAGCTCCCCGAGGTGCCGCTCCGCTCGACGCAGCCATCCGTGCGCCACCGACCGGGCGAGCCGGTGCGCGTGATCCTCCACCAGCTGCAGCGCCATCCACGCCGCGGCGTACCCGTCGCCCCGGTCGAGGTAGCGGCGGTAGGCGCGCTCCCGAGCCCGGATGCAGGCGGGCCCCTCCGACAGCCACCACGCCGCCTCGCCCAGACGCTCCAGGTCCTCAGCCTCCAGGTCGCCGGCGGCATCGGCCGCGCCGAGCGCCTCGAAGGCCTCGGGCCAGGCCGAGCGGGCGTAGGCGGCGCGGCC
>DATCWW010000333.1:0-6275 GCA_036566145.1 Gemmatimonadales bacterium | reverse complement strand
GGGCGCCTGGGCCCGGACCTCACCCACGTCGGATCGCGCCGCATGCTCGCGGCCGGCGCCGTCGCCAACGGCCGAGGGGGATTGACGGCGTGGATCGCCGACCCGCAGGGCCTCAAGCCGGGCAGCGCCATGCCCGCCGTCGGACTGTCGGGCCCCGAGCTGCAGGCGGTGGTGGCCTACCTGGAGACCCTGCGATGAGGCGCCCGTGACGAGCACGACGATACGCCCTGCCGAGCCGTCGGCCGGGCTGGAGGAACGGCTGGGGCGGATCTGGGAGACGGCGCCGGGGCTGCTGGGCGTGCTCGGGACCGTGGACCACAAGACCATCGGCAAGCGCTACCTGGTCACCGCGTTCCTGTTCCTGATCCTGGGCGGCCTCGAGGCCTCGGCCATGCGCCTGCAGCTCGCCGGCCCCGAGCGCCACCTGCTCGGCCCGGAGCAGTACAACCAGCTGTTCACGATGCACGGCGTGACGATGATCTTCCTCTACGCCTCGCCGATCCTCTCCGGCTTCAGCAACTTCCTCTGGCCGCTCCTGCTGGGCTCGCGGGACATGGCGTTTCCCCGGCTCAACGCGCTGAGCTACTGGGTCTTCCTCTTCGCGGGCCTCTTCCTCTACAGCAGTTTCCTGGTGGGCCAGGCGCCGGACCGCGGCTGGTTCGCGTATGTGCCGCTCACGGAGGGTACGTACGCGCCCGGGCTCAACATGGACTTCTACGCCCTGGGCCTCATCCTGCTCACGGTGTCCACCACGGTCGGCGCGATCAATTTCATCGTCACCGCGTTCACCATGCGGGCGCCCGGGATGTCGGTGAACCGGCTGCCGATCTTCATGTGGGGGACGCTCACCACCTCGTTCGCGGTCCTGTTCGCCCTGCCGGCCCTCACCGCCGCCTGCATCTTCCTGTACTTCGACCGCCGCTTCGGGATGCATTTCTTCGACCCCGCGGCCGGGGGGCATCCGCTGCTCTGGCAGCATCTGTTCTGGATCTTCGGCCACCCCTGGGTCTACATCATCGTGCTGCCGGCGATGGGGATGGTCTCCGACTATCTGCCGGTGTTCTGCCGGCGTCCGCTGGTCGGTTACACCTTCGTGGCGCTCGCGACGGTCAGCACCGGGATCCTGGGCTTCGGGGTGTGGGCCCACCACATGTTCGCGACCGGTCTGCCGCCGCTCTCCACCACGTTCTTCAGCGCGGCCAGCATGGTGATCACCCTGCCGAGCGCGGTGGCGGTCTTCGCCTGGATCGCGACGATCTGGCACGGCCGGCCGGTGGTCCGGACGCCGTTCCTCTTCGCCGCCGGGTTCGTGGTCCTCTTCGTCATCGGCGGGGTGTCCGGGGTGGCCACGGCGGCCGTGCCGTTCGACTGGCAGCTCACCGACACCTACTTCGTGGTGGCGCACCTGCATTACGTGCTGATCGGGATCAACCTCTTCGCCGTGATCGGCGCCTTCTACTTCTGGCTCCCCAAGATGACCGGGCGGATGCTGAGCGAGCGGCTCGGGCGCTGGAACTTCTGGGTCATGTTCGTGGGCTTCAATCTGGCGTTCCTGCCGATGCACCTCACCGGCCTCATGGGGATGCCGAGGCGGATCTATACCTATCCGGCGGGGCTGGGGTGGGACACGCTCAATCTCATCACCACCATCGGATCGTTCGTGTTCGCGCTGGGGCTGCTGCTCTTCCTGGTGAACGTCTGGTGGAGCCGGCGCAACGGTGCCGTCGCGGGCCCGAACCCGTGGGACGCGCCCACGCTCGAGTGGTCGATTCCGTCGCCGCCACCGCCGTACAACTTCACGGTCATCCCGACGGTCGAGAGCCGTCACCCGCTGTGGGAGGTCGAGCTGGGCGAGGGCGCACGCAGCCGGATCGACGTCGGGCCGACGCTCGACACGGGCCGGGAAACTCTCGGCACGTCGGCGCTCGACGCGGAGCCGGAGCAGGTGCTCCGGATGCCGGAGGACTCGCTCTGGCCGCTGCTGCTCGGCCTTTCCCTCACGGTGACGGCGTACGGCCTGCTCGCCGGCGCGTGGTGGATGGCGGCCGCGGGCGCGGCGCTCTCCGCCGTTGCCGTCACGGGATGGCTGTGGCCATGACGGCGCCCGCGATCGATGCTCCTCAGACGCTTCCGGTCGAGCTGCAGGACCGGCGCGCCCCGGCCTGGTGGGGAGTCGTCTGCCTCATCGCGACCGAGGCGGCGCTCTTCGCCTATTTCCTGTTCAGCTATTTCTATCTCGGATCGATCGCCCGGGGCGCCTGGCCGCCCCACGGCCCGCCCGCGCTCCGGCTGGCGCTGCCCAACACCCTCGTTCTCCTGGCCAGCAGCGGGACCATGTGGTGGGCCGAGTCGGCGATTCGCCGCGGCAACCAGGCCCGGCTCCGGGCGGGGCTGGGCCTCACCATCGCGCTCGGCGCCGTGTTCCTCGGCGTGCAAATGGTCGAGTATCACAACTCCGACTTCGGCCCACGCACCGGCGCCTACGGCTCGCTGTTCTACACCATCACCGGATTTCACGGCGCTCACGTCGCGGTGGGCCTCCTGATGCTGCTGGTGGTCACGGTCCGCGCCTGGCTCGGGCACTTCGCGGGCGGGCGGCATCTGGCGGTGACCAATACCGCCTGGTACTGGCACTTCGTGGACGTGGTCTGGCTCGCAGTCTTCACCTCCCTGTACCTCTCGCCGAGACTGGCGGGATGACCCCTCCCTCGCCCGGACGGCCCCAGGTGAGCCTGACGGCGCTCTGGTTCGGCCTGTTCGCCGCGCCGGCCGTGTGGAGCCTGCAGCTGCTGCTGCTTTATCCGGCGGTGGCGCACGCGTGCTTTCCGCGGGACCGGCCGCTGTCCGTTCCGCTGCTCTCCACCGATCCCATCGTCCTCCTGGTGTCGGTCGCGGCGCTGGCCGTGGCGGCGACGGCGGGCCTGGTCGCGCTCAGGAGCTGGCGATCCACCCGGGCGGAGCACGTCTCGGGGGAGGTGCACCTGCTCGAGACCGGGGAAGGGCGGTCGCGCTTCATGGCGCTCAGCGGGATGCTCCTGAGCGGGCTGTTCCTCTTCGGGATCGTGCTGAACGTCCTGCCGATCTTCCTGCTCGGGCCCTGCGGCTGATGGTGGGCCCGGTCCGGCCCGTGATTCTGCTCCCGGTTTACGACCGCACACCTCTCGCCCCTCAGGACCTGTGGAGCGCGTGGTCCTCTGACCCGGTGATGCTCGCGACCCTGGCGGCCCCGGCACTCCTGTACTGGCTGGGGCGCCGTCACCGGCGGCATCCAGCGTCGCGCGGCGGTGACCGGCGCCCCATCGCGTTCTGGCTCGGCTGGGGCGCGCTGGTCCTGGCCCTGGTGAGCCCGCTGCATGCGATGGGCGAGGTGCTCTTCTGGGCTCACATGACCCAGCACCAGATCCTGATGACGGTGGCGGCGCCGCTGCTCGTGCTGGGCGGCACCCTGGTGCCGATGCTCCGCGCGCTTCCCCGTGATGTGCGCCGCTCGATCGGCCGCGTGGTACGCCGGCCCGGAGTACGGCGAGTCTGGCGGCTGGCGACGCGCATGGATACCGCGTGGGTCATCCAGGCCATCGTGCTGACCGCCTGGCACTTGCCGGCGCTCTATCAGCGCAGCCTCGCCTCCGACTGGGTCCATGCGGGCCAACATCTCAGCTTCGTTGCGGCGGCGGTGCTCTACTGGTGGTCGGTGCTCGAGACGCCGGCCGCGCGGCGTCAGCGGGGTGCGGCGGTGCTGTCGCTGTTCCTCACCGGCCTGTACACCGGGGCGCTCGGGGCGCTCATCACCTTCGCGGGCACCCCGTGGTATCCGGCGTACCGCTCGACCGCCGCCTGGGGGCTCTCGCCGCTGGAGGACCAGCAGCTCGCCGGGCTGGTGATGTGGATGCCCGGCGGCGTCGCCTACCTCGTGGCGGCCCTGGCGTTGACGGCCCGCTGGCTCACCGACGCGGAGCGGCGAGGCCGGCGGCCCCGCGCATCCCCGCTCGGGGCGTGAGAGCGATCACCGCCCGGCGTGACGTCGGGTGTCCAGATTGGGCGGAGCACGTCTCAGTGTCCACCCGGAGAGATCCGTCCTCGGCCCAATGGTGCGTCGGGTGCCTCTGTTCGGTAGGCTCGTCCTCATCGGCGCGGCCCTCGTCACCGGGTGTACCAAGTCCCCCGAGGCCAAGACCGAGGAGACCGCCATGACGCTGGCGTCGTGGGAAGCCACCGCACGCCTGCTCGAGGAGCAACGGGCCCGCGGCGCGGTGCCCGAGCGATTCGTCCGGCAGGTGCTCCGTGCGGCCGCGGAGGCGCGCGAGGAGGCGACGGCGAAGCGTCGTGCGGCGGGCGCTCGTTGAGCGCGGCTAGGGCCTCCTGACCCAATGAAGAAGTACCTCCAGGTCGCCCTCGGGATCTTCACCAGCATCGGCGGGTTCCTGGAGGTCGGCGCCATCGCCACCACCGCACAGGCCGGCGCGCAGTTCGGCTTCCGGCTCGCCTGGGTCCTGCTGCTCGGCACCATCTGCGTGATCTTCCTGGTCGAGATGTCGGGTCGGCTCTCGGCGGTGAGCAAGCATACGCTCCAGGACGCGATGCGAGAGCGGTTCGGAGCCGGCTTCTTTCTGGTCTCGACCATCCCGGGGATGGTGGTGGACTGGCTGGTGCTCGCGTCCGAGATCGGCGGCGTGGCGCTCGCCCTCCAGCTCGTGACCGGGATCGGCTACCAGTGGTGGGCCTTCCCCGTGGCCATCGCCGCCTGGCTCCTCATGTGGAAGGGCAACCTGGGCCTGGTCGAGAACGGGACCGCGTTGCTGGGCCTGGTCGCACTGTCCTTCGCCGTGGCCGCGGTCCGGCTGCACCCGCCGCTTCACGATCTGGCCGCGGGGCTGGTCCCGAGTTTCCCCCGGAGCGATGGCGCGAGCTACTGGTTCCTCGCGGTGAGCATCCTCGGGGCGCTGATCAGCCCGTATCTCTTCTTCTTCTACTCGTCCGGGGCCATCGAGGACCAATGGGACGAGAATCACATCGGAAGCAACCGGTTTACCGCCATCGTGGGCATGAGCTTCGGGGCCGTGCTCGCGTTCGGGGTGCTGACGGCAGCCGCCATGGTCTTTTACCCCCGAGGGATCCAGGTGGACCGGTACGAGCAGGTGGCACTGATGCTGACGGAGGCGCTGGGCCGCCCCGGACTGTATCTCTTCGCGGGCGCGCTCGGGATCACCTGTTTCGGGGCGTGTCTCGAGGTGGCGTTGGGCCGGGCCTACGTCCTCGCGCAGGGATTCGGCTGGAACTACACCCTGAACTCGCCGCCGGCCGACTCGGCGCGCTTCAGCCTGGTGTACACGGGGATGATCGGGTCGGCGGCGGTGCTGATGGCGCTGGGCATCGATCCCCTCACCCTCACGGTCTTCAGCATGGCGCTCACGGCGGTGACGCTGCCCCTGGTGACCCTCCCCTTCATTCTGCTCATGAACGACCGGGCCTACATGGGCGAATATCGGAACGGCTGGATCGGGAACGTCGCCGTGGTCGGGATCAGCCTGCTGGCTTCGCTGATCGCGCTGGTCGCCATTCCGCTGCAGCTCCTGGGAGGATGACCGATGAACCTGACGCGGGACATCCTGGACCAGCAGGTGGTCGATCGCCGAGGCCAGCGGCTGGGGAAGGTCGATGGCGTCATCCTGGAACTGCGCGAGGGGGCGCCGCCCCGGATCGCAGCGATCGAGATCGGCCCGGTGACGCTGGCCCGGCGGATGCACCCCAGGCTGGCGGCCTGGCTCCAGCGCTGGCTGCAGCGTCATGGGCCCCGCAGCGACGGGACGCTCCGGATTCCCTGGTCGCAAGTGAAGGCGATCGGGGTGGACGTGCGGGTGGACCTGATCGCCGACGGGACGGCCGCGCGGGCATGGGAGGAGTGGCTGCGGGACAACGTGGTTCGGCGGATGCCGGGGGCGAAATGAGCCAGGCGAGCGAGGTGCGGGGCGAGCTGCTGCTCGGACGCAAGGTGCTGGGGCCCGGCGGCCGGGTGGATACGCGGATCGAGGAGATCGTGCTCGAGCCCCAGGGCGAGGACTACGTGGTCCGCGAGTACCTCAGCGGCCCGGAAGGGTTCCTCGAGGAGCTGATGGACTTCGCCGGCGGCACGCCGCTTCTCCGGCACATCCCCTTCCTGGGCCGCCGTATCCGCCGCCGGCCGATCCGCTGGGACTGGCTCGATCTCTCCGATCCCGAGCGGCCGCGCCTCAAGCACCCGTCTTCCGATGCGGGCCGCTGACGCCCGCGGCGGCTGG
>DATCWW010000304.1:0-4215 GCA_036566145.1 Gemmatimonadales bacterium | reverse complement strand
AAGTGCGGGCGCGGACGCTGCGCGGCGACGTCGCCCAGGCCGAGCTGGTGCTGGGCTGGCGCGCGGTGCCGCCGCTGCATCCCGACGCGACAGCCCTCGACGTCGCCGCGATGGTTCTGGGCTCGGGGCGGGGCAGCTGGCTCTACCGGCGGCTGCGGGAGCCGGGGATCGTCACCTGGGCGGCCGCGCATCACTACGCACCCACCGAAGTCGGCGTGTTCAGCGTCAGCGCGGAGCTCCGCCCGGCTCGGGTGGCCGAGGCGCTCGACGGGATCGCGGAGTCCGTCTCCCGGCTCACGCTGCTGGGCCCTACGGAGGAGGAGCTGGCCCGCGCGCGCACCCTGCTGCAGGCACGGTGGGCGCGCCGCCTGGAGTCGATGGACGGCCGGGCCAGCGCGCTCGCCGCTGCCGAGGCCCTGGACGGGGTGGATCTGCTCGACCGGGAATACGCCGCGATCCTGGCGCTGGGACCCGACCAGGTGCGCGAGGCTGCCGCGCGCTATCTCCATCCGGACGCGGTGTCCGCGGTGGTGTACCTGCCGCCGGGACAGGGCGAGGACCTGACGGCCGATCGGCTGGCGCGCGTCTTCGCCGTGACCGGGCTGGATCGGGGCGCCGTCTCGTCACCGCCAGCCATCCCTGTCCCCGCGGCACAGCCGTCCCCCGCGCCACGCCGGCGTGAGGCCGAGGTGGTGCACACCCGGCTCGAGGGGGCCGACCTGCTGGTGCGGCGCAAGTCGGGAGTGCCGCTCGTCGCGCTCGGCCTCTATGTCCCCAAGCCCGAGACCGACCCGCCGGACCGGGCCGGGCTCGGCGCGCTCACCATCCGCTCCGCCATTCGCGGCGCCGGCGCCTACGACGCGGGTGCGCTCGCCTTCGCCTTCGAGGGCCTGGGCGGAAGCATCGCGCCGGGGAGCGCCTCCGACTGGCTGGGCTTCGGTGCCTCGGTGCTGGCCGAGCGGCTGCCGGACGCGGCCGTGCTGCTGGACCTGGTGTTCCGCGAGCCGCATCTGGCCGAGGCGGACGTCCGCGCTGAGCTGAGCCTCATGGTGGCCGAAGCGGAGCGGGTGGCCGACGACATGTTCCGCTACCCCTTCCAGCTCGCTTTCTCGGCGGCGTTCGGCCAGCGGGGTTACGGGCTTCCGGTGGGCGGTCTGCCACAGACGTTGGCGGCCATCGAGCCCGCGGAGGTGCGGAGCTGGCACGGGCGGGCGCTGGTTCCGATTCGTCCGGTGGTGATCGCCGTGGGCGACGTCGACCCGGAGCGTGCCTCGGACCAGCTGGCGGCGGTGTTCGGGCGCTGCCCCGCGCGGGCCGGCGTGCGGGAGCTCGCGCCGATGGAGTGGGTGGCAGGCCAGGACGGCGAGCCGGCGACGCGGCTGGTGACGCGAGACAAGGCGCAGGCCGCGCTCGCCATGGCGTTCCCCGGCCCGAGCCGGCGCGATCCGGACTACGCGGCCGCGCAGGTCTGGGCCGCGGTGGCGAGCGGCCTCGGCGGGCGTCTCTTCGAGGCGCTCCGCGAGCGTCGCTCACTGGCATATACCGTCGTGGCGACCGCGTGGCAGAAGGCGCGGGCCGGCGCCCTGCTGAGCTACATCGCGACTTCGCCCGAGCGGGAAGACGAAGCTCGGGAGGAGATGCTGCTCGAGCTGGAGCGGTTCGTCCGGGAACCGGTCTCGCCGGCGGAGCTGGCGCAGGCGGTGAACTACCTCGCGGGACAGGCCGAGGTGAATCGCCAGAACGGCAGCGCGGTGGCGGGCGAGATCCTGGAGGCCTGGCTCGCCGGCACCGGCCTGGACGAGCTCGCGGACCCGGCCGCGAAGTACCGGGCCGTCACGGCCGAAGAGGTGCAGCGCATCGCCGCTGCGTACCTGACCGCGCATCGCCGGGCCGAAGGGGTGGTTCGGGGAACCGGCGCCGCGCGGCCTCCGGTCGTCGCCCTGCAGGGCTGATCAGACGTTGGTGAGACGCCGGGCGATGACCTCCATCGCCCGATCCGCTTCGGCGGGCGCCCGGATGAGCACGTCCACGAAGCACACCCCTTCGGACGCCAGTGCGTGCACGACGATGTGGCCCTCGCGGCAGAGCATGGCGATCGCGAGGCCGCGTGGCCATTCCCGCACCAGCGGCGGTCCCAATGCAGGCATCCCGGCCGCGCCCGCGGCCGAGACCACCACGGCCGACAACCCATCCGCATCGGAGAGGAGGCTAGAGATCAGTCCGGTCAGCTCCGCCGCCGCATGGGAGAAGCCCGCGCTCACGGTGCCGTCGCCGGAAAGGCCGTGACCGCTTCCCGATAGCCCTCGGGAATGCCCACATCGAAGAAGCGGGCCTCCACCAGCGCTCCCGCGAGCGCGCCTTCGCGCGCCAACTGCTGAAACACCGGCACGTCGTCCAGCTCAGCCCCGTTGGGCAGCTCGCGCTCCATCGCCTCGAAGCGCTCCAAGCTGCCGGCCGGCAGGACCATCCGGCCGATCGGGGTGAACGCCCGGCCCTGGCCCGGGTCGAACCGGCCCTTCCCTTTGTCCGCGATGGCTACGACGCGATAGCTCCCGTTGTTCGACCGCTCCACCGTGGCCCGGCCGGTAGCGCCCTTCGTCTCCGCCTGCTCCCTGGAGATCTCGGCCAGCAGGACGGTCGCGAGGCCGGTGGCGCGATGCACCGCGAGCACCGCCGCGGTCGGGTTGGGCCCGAGAAACAGATTGTCGGGAAGGATGACGGCGAAGGCCGAACCCGAGAGATGATCGCGCGCGCGGAGCAGCGCGTCACCGAGGCCCCGCGGGTGATCCTGGGGCACGAACTCGAGCTCGAGCGGACCGGTGTAGCTCCGGGCCACCGCCTCGAGCATCGGCTTGTGCGGATTGGTGACCACGATGATGCGCAGCAGACCGGCGTCGGCGGCTTCGTCGAAGGCCCAGTGCAGCACCGGACGCAACGCCACCGGCAGCACTTCCTTGGGCAGCCACCGGCTGATCGGATGAAGGCGGGTACCGAGTCCGCCGCAGGGGATCACCGCGGTATCCAGCATAGTCAGCGGATGGACGGGGCGACGAGTATCTTCCACGCCAGGTCGCCGCGGTCCCCGGCCCCCTGCCAGCGAAAGGAGCAAGGTGTCCGAAAGTAGTCCTCGCCCGAGGGGGGAGCAACCCCGACGCCGATGGACGACCGCGGATGTGCTGAGCGTGCTGCGCATTCCGCTCGCCGTCGCTTTCCCCTTCGTTTCCAATGGATGGCGACTCGCGCTTCTGGCGGCGGCCGCCGCCAGCGATCTGCTCGACGGCCAGATGGCGCGCCGGTTCGGCAGCTCCGCTTTCGGGAGCGTGATCGATCCCGTGGCCGACAAGCTCTTCATGCTGTCGGCCTTCGGGGTCGTGGCGCTCTCCGGCGAGCTGGAGTGGTACGAGATCCTGGGCGTGCTCCTGCGCGATCTGGTGGCGACGATCGCCTTCGTGGCGACACTCGTCTTCCATCGCCCGCGCGCGATCCCGGCGCGGCCGGGCGGGAAGGCGGTGACGGTCGCGCAGGTGCTCACGCTGATCGCGTTCCTGACCGACTCGCCGCAGCTTCGTCCGATGGCGTGGGCCACGGCCGCGGTCGCGGTGTACGCGATCTGGGACTATTACCGCGCGGCTCCGACGGCGGGCCGTCCGGTCGGGGGAGAGAGCGAGCGATGAGCGGCGAGACCAAGCGCGTGGTGCTGGAGTGGCGGGACCAGCTCGTCTTTCAGGGGGGCGAGGCCAGGGGTCCGGTCACGGTGATCGACGGCGACAACGCCGCGGCCCCCGGGCCGATGCTCACCCTCCTGCTCGCCGCCGCGGCCTGCACCGGCGCCGATGTGGTCGTCATCCTGCAGAAGATGCGGGTCCCGCCGCGATCCTTGCGGATCGAGGCCTCGGGGGTGCGCCGGGAGACGGAGCCGCGCCGCTACCTCAGCGTGCATTTCGACTTTCAGGTGACCGCCGACGGGTTGGACGAGGCGCGGGTGCGCCGCGCGGTGGACCTCTCGCTCACCAAGTACTGCTCCGTGATCAACTCGCTCGCCCCGGACATCGCGGTCACCTATGGGATCACGCTGGGGTAGGCTGGTGGTGGCCGCGGCGCTGGGCGCCGCGCCACCGGCCGTCGCCCAGCGGGTGACCGAAGTCGGACTCCAGGCGACGGCCACGTTCTCCGACCCGGCGCTGGCCGTGGCCGGCGCCACCGGAGCGGTCCGCC
>DATCWW010000260.1:0-9895 GCA_036566145.1 Gemmatimonadales bacterium | reverse complement strand
GCTGGGTGGCCTGGGTTTCCGGGGCCGCAGTGGGCTTCGGCGCCGGTGCCGCCGGTGCGCTGACCGCCTCGCCCGGTGCGCCGATGACGGCGACCAGCTGCGAGACCGGCACCGTGGTCCCGGCCGCGACCACCTGCTTGAGCAGCGTGCCGCCGGCCCGCGCCACCAGCTCCATGACCGCCTTGTCCGTCTCCACCTCGGCCAGCACGTCGCCCACGGCGACCGGCTCGCCTTCCTGCTTCTTCCACTCGACCAGGCGGCCCTCTTCCATCGTAGGCGAGAGCGCCTCCATCACCACGTTGGTTGCCATCCGCTACTCCAGGTACAGAACCTGCTTGACCGCGGCGGCCACCTTCGCCGGATCCACCTTGGCCGCGCGTTCCAGGACCTTGTTGTAGGGCATGGGGACATCGGCCCCGGTGACGCGCAGGATCGGCGCGTCGAGCGCGTCGAAGGCCTCACGCTGAATGGTGTCCACCACCTGTGCGCCGACCCCCGCGAAGGACCATCCCTCTTCGGCCACGACGCACCGGTTGGTCTTGGTCACCGAGGCCAGGATCGTCTCGGTGTCGAGGGGGCGGATGGTCCGGAGGTCCACCACCTCGGCTTCGATCCCCTCCCCGGCCAGCTGCTCGGCGGCCTTGAGCGCGACCGCGACCGTCTTGGAATGGCAGACGATCGTGGCGTGGTCGCCCGCGCGCTTGATCTCGGCCTGCCCCAGGGGGACGAGATGCTCGCCGTCGGGCACCTCGCCCTTCAGGTTGTAGAGCATCTCGCCTTCGATGAAGACGACCGGGTTGTCGTCCCGGATGGCGCTCTTGAGCAGCCCCTTGGCGTCGGCCGGCGTGGCCGGCATCACCACCTTGAGCCCGGGGATGTGGGCGTAGTAGCTCTCGAACGCCTGGGAGTGCTGCGCGCCGAGCTGCAGCGCGGCGCCGCCAGGGCCGCGGAACACGGCGGGGACGCCGACCTGCCCGCCCGACATGTAGCGCATCTTGGCCGCGGAATTCACCAGCTGGTCGATGGCCAGGAGCGCGAAATTCCAGGTCATGAATTCGATCACCGGCCGAAGGCCGACCATGGCTGCCCCGACCCCGACGCCGGCGAACCCCAGCTCGGTGATCGGCGTGTCCACCACCCGCATCGGCCCGAACTCGTCTAGCAGGCCCCGGCTCACCTTGTAGGCGCCCTGGTAGACGCCGACCTCTTCCCCCATCAGGAAGACGTCGGGGTCGCGCGCCATCTCCTCCCGGAGCGCCTGATTCAGGGCGTCCCGGTAGGTCAGGGTCGGCATGGGGCCTCGTTCTGTCGCCGCTTACCGGCCATGCTCGTCGCCCTCCGCGTACACGTCCGCCCACAGCTCCCCCGGCTCCGGATCCGGGGCCTCGTCGGCGAACTGGTAGGCGTCGTTCACCTCCTGGAGGATCTCCTTGTCGAGCGCCTTGACCGCGCTCTCCTCCATCAGCCCCTCGGCGACGAGCCGGTGGCTCCAGACCGCGATCGGGTCGCGCTTCCGCTGGTCCTCCACCTCTTCCTTGGTGCGGTAGTGACCGTGGATCGGGTCGGACATCGAGTGACCCATGAAGCGGTAGGTGCGGACCTCGAGGAGCGTGGGGTGCTTGTCGCTCCGCGCGCGCTGGACCGCGCGCTCCATGGCGGCGTGCATGACCAGCACGTCCTGCCCGTCCACGACCTCGTTGGCCATGTCGTAGCTGCAGGCCCGCTCGGAGATGTCGTAGATGGCGCTGGCCCGCTCCAGGGCCGTGCCCATCCCGTAGCGGTTGTTCTCGCAGATGTAGATGCAGGGCAGCTTCCAGAGGGCGGCCATGTTGAGCGCCTCATGGAAGGCCCCGTTGTTCACCGCTGCTTCCCCGAAGTAACACACCGCCACCTGTTCGGTGTTGCGGTACTTGGCGGCGAACGCCATCCCGGTCGCGAGCGGGATGTGTCCCCCGACGATGCCGTGCCCGCCGAGGAAGCCGAGCGAGGCGTCGAAGAGGTGCATCGAGCCGCCCTTGCCCTTGGAGGCCCCCGCCGCCTTGCCGAACAGCTCCGCCATCACCGTCCGGGCGCTCATTCCCCGCGCGAGCGCGTGCCCGTGCTCCCGGTAGGAGCAGGTGATGTAGTCGCCCGGCGCGAGCGCGGCCAGGCTGCCCACCGCCACGGCCTCCTGCCCGATGTAGAGGTGGCAGAATCCGCCGATCTTGCCCAGGCTGTAGGCCTCGCCGGCCTTTTCCTCGAAGCGACGGATGAGCACCATCTGGCGGAGCCAGTCACGGTACTGGTCGGCGCGGGCCTGATCCAGGCCGCCCCGCGGGCGGGGCCGGGTGGAGGTCGCCATCAGCGGGCCGCCTGGGCCGAGCGGGCCTGCTCCCACGCGTGATACGAGGACCGGGTGAGCGGGCTCGCCTGGACGTGGGTGAACCCCATGGCGTAGCCGATGTCGCGCAGCTCGGCGAACTCATCGGGTGTGTAGTAGCGGACCACCGGGAGGTGGCCGTCGGACGGCCGCAGGTATTGCCCCAGGGTCAGGATATTCACGTCGCTCCGTCGGAGGTCCCGCATGCAGACCAGGAGCTCGTCCCACTCCTCGCCCATGCCGACGATGATTCCCGACTTGGTGAGCGCCTCGGGAGCCATCCGGCGGGCGCGGGCCAACAGCTCCAGCGCCCGGTCGTAGCGGCCTCCCGGACGGGCCAGGCGGTACAGCCGCTCCGCGGTCTCGAGGTTGTGGTTCAGGATGTCCGGCCGGGCCGCCAGGACGATCTCGAGGGCCCGCTCGGAGCCCTTGAAGTCGGGGATCAGCACCTCGACCGTGGTCTCGGGCAGGCGGCGTCGGATCTCGGTCACGCAGCCGGCGAAGGCCTCGGCGCCGCCGTTGGGGAGGTCGTCCCGGTCCACCGAGGTGATCACCACGTGCGACAGGCCCATGCGCTCGACGGCCTCGGCCAGGCGCATTGGCTCCAGCGGGTCGAACGCCTTCGGCGTGCCGTGCGCCACCGCGCAATAGGTACAGTTCCTGGTGCACACGTCGCCCAGGATCATGAAGGTCGCGGCCTTGTGCTCCCAGCATTCGCCGATGTTGGGGCAGCGCGCCTCTTCGCAGACGGTGTGCAGCCCCAGCTCGCGCATCATGCCCTTGAGCTGGACGTAGGTGGGGCCCCCGGGAGCCTTGACCTTGAGCCACCCGGGTTTGCGAGCGGGGGACGGGGGAAGGGGACCGCCCGCTGGGGCGCTCTGAGGCGGCGCCGGGCGGGTCAGCTGGACCAGCGGTACGGCCACGGAATCTCCCTGATCATGCCGCGTGACATTGCCGGGAAACCTAGCCTCGACGGAGGCACGGAGCCACGCCGTTCTGGCTCCCTGTCAGGACTTGCCGCAGGCGTTGAGGACCGCCTGGGCGGTCTCCTTGACCCCCGAGGAGGCCGCCTCCTCCTCCTCGGTGGGACCGCGGTGGGTCTGCCGCATGGCGAAAGTGCGGCCCTGCAAGGTCATCGCGGTCTTGCCATCGGCCCCGGCCGCAGCAGTGACCTCGATCTGGTCGATGTTGTAGCGGAAGGAAGGGTCCGCCTGGTGCGCCTCCAGATCCTGCTTCCGCGAGACCACCCGGAATTCGATCTCGTCGTACGCGAACTGGCGATAGCCGAGCTTCGTCAGCGTGTTCCGGGCGCAGGCGATCGCGTCGGGCGGGCTGGTGGCCGGCGCGGCGGTGAGGGTGACGGGAAGGGTGCTTCCGCAGGCCCAGGCCAGGCAGACGAAGGGAACGAGCGGCATAACGCGCATGGGCAGACTCTCCGAGGACCGTGAGGGTGTCGAAAATCTAACAGCGCGAAGCCGAAAGCAGAGCGGCCGCCCCGGACGGAGCGGCCGCTAGCCTGAACTGGGACTGCGGGTTTGCTTAGAAGAACAGCATCATGCCGATCGAGCCCTGATCCGACTGCGAAGCCTTCTCTCCGTCCGACTTGTTCTCGATGTGGCCGTACTCGGCGACCCAGCGGAGCGACTTGCTCCACTTGTAGGTGAGTTGGCCGATGATGGCGCGCCGCTTCAGGATATCCTCGTCGGTGCCGTCCGCGGCCTTGTCAGCGTCGGTCCGCTTCAGGTTGTTCTCGCCGTAGCTCGCGCCGATGCCGAACTTGCCCTCGGGCTTCATCCAGGTGATCTGCCCGATGTACCCGAAGCTGTCGCGGCCATCCCCGGCCACGTCCACGCCGTCCGTGTTGATCCGGCTGTCGTCGGCGCCGCAGCAGGCGTCACCCATGAAGAGCGAGCCCATGCCCTTGGCGAAGAAGCCCGAGGCGTGGATCGCGAAGCCGCCGATGTCCACGGTGGCGCCGCCGCCTGCGCCGGTCGAGGTCAGGCTTTCGGTGGTGCCGGTCGCCCCGCTCTTGGCGGTCTGCGCGGCGCCGTTCAGGAAGAACTTGAGGTTGGTGTTCTCGCCGGACTTGCCCGTATAGGTGAACTCGCCCTCGACCCGGGGGAGCTCGACGGTCTCATAGGGGAAGGCTCCGATTCCCTCGAACAGGCCGACCGAGAACGACGTCGACTTGCCGCTGGGGGTGGAGTAGGTGAGCTGGGGCCGGAAGTCGGTGTACAGGTAGCCATAGCCGATGCGACCCAGCGCAGTCCCACGGCCGCCACCGCCCACGCCGACGCCGAGGAGCGTCATGTCGTTGAGGATGTTGCCGCGCTGGAACAGGCCGAGCTCCTTACCCATGAGCAGCTGACCCCAGGTGCCGCCCGCGGTCAGGTAGACCTGACGCATATCGATCTGGGCCCCGGCCGCCTGGCTGCCGAAGAAGCTGGCGTAATGTCCGCCGGTCTCGATCTGAGGCGCGAAGCCGAAGTGCACACCAAGGTCGAGGTTTTCCTCCTTGCCCTTCGCGTCGAACACCGCGAACGCCGGGAGTAGGCCGGTGCCGAAGCTGTTGTCCTTGGAGGACGTGGTGCAGGTGTCGCCGGCGCAGGTCTTCCCCTGCTGGTAAATCATGAACGCGTTCACGTTGCCCGCGAAAGTAAAGCTCCAGCCGTTACTCATCTGCATCGTCAGCTGGGCTTCGGCGGCGTTCGCCGCTCCCAACGCCAAACCCAAGCACAACAGTGCGACTCGCTTCATAGGTGCGTCTCCCTCAGTGATGAGAATTGACCGCCAACGACAGCCAAACCTCGGGACGAATGCCTGCACCAACGACGGGTGCGCGCCGCAGCGCGCGAGACTATTTCGGAGCAGTGAGGATCGCGTTCACCTCCCAAAACGCGTACCAGGTCGGCAACGGCCGGTGATTGTCCCACCAGTAGTAGTCGCTGAGCCGGCTCGCGTAGACGTTGGCGCCGAAGGGGAAGTAGAACCCGCCTGTCGTGCGGAGCTCCCCGATGGCCCGGGTCAGACCGGCCGAATCGCCGGTCCAGGCGCAGCCCTCTCGCTGCGTTCGGGATCCGGGCTGCCAGCACCCGAGTCCCGCCGCCTGGCCGAATCCCGCCCCGGCCAGGAAACCCTCTACGTACGCGGTCTGTGCGTCGTGCCCCATCCGTCCCCAATCGGCCCCGTTGCGCTCGATCCAGTGCGGCTCGGACTCCTGTCCCGGCCACGCGCGCCCGGCCAGGAATCCCGCCGCCCCGAGGGCCAGCCACCACCATCGCGCCATCATGCAAACAGGTCGGCCGGGGTGCTCGCAATCGAGCACCGCCGGCCGACCCCTCCGACTACTTCTTCTTCGGCAGGCCGAAGATCATCACGGCATCGCCCAGCGGATAGCTGATCTGGAAGTTGCCGCCGCAGGCCACCGCGACGAACTGCTCGCCGCCGTGGGTGAACGTCATCGGCGCGGAGTTGCAGCCGGCGCCGGCGTTGAACTGCCACAGGAGCTTGCCGCTCTTGGAGTCGTAGGCGTTGAAGTTCCCGTTGCCTTCGCCGGTGAAGGTGATGCCGCCCGCGGTGGCGAGCGAGCCGCCCATCATCGGCTGGGGGACCTTGTTCTGCCAGGCGATCTTGCCGGTCTTGAGGTCGACCGCGGAGAAGAGGCCGTACTGCTCCTCACCCGGGATGGCCACGAAGGCCGAGCCCAGCCAGAGCCGGCCCTTTTCCCAGGGCGCGGTGTGGACCTTGTAATGCATCGGCTGGTGCAGCGCCGCCACGTAGGCGTAGTTGAGCGTCGGGTCGACCGAGATCGGCGACCACTCCGAGCCGCCGTTCGCGCCCGGGAGCATCCGGGTGCCTTCCGGCGTCGGCAGCGCGAACATGTTCTCCTGCGGCACGAACGCGTCGCTCCGGCGGACCAGCTTGCCGGTGGCCGCGTCGAGCACGTACACCCAGCCGGTCTTACCTGCGTGGATCACGACCTTCTGCCCGCCGACCGTGGCCACCACCGGGGGCGACACGGCGTCGAGGTCCCAGATGTCGTGGGGCACCGTCTGGTAGTACCACTTGGTCTTGCCCGAGCTGGCGTCGATCGCCACCACGCAGTCGGTGTACAGGTTGTCACCCGGCCGCACGCTGCCGTCGAGGTCGGGGGACGGGTTGCCCACGGCCAGGAAGATGGTGTTGGACTCCTTGTCGTACGCCGGCGTCATCCACACGCCGCCGCCGCCTCGCTGCCAGCTGTCGGCGTACTGGGCGCTGTCGGCCTTTTCCTTGGCGGTGTCGCGGTGAAGGTCCGCGCCGTCGGGCGTCGCGGCCACCCAGGTGCCAAACCAGCCATTGGGCGCCTTGTCGTCGAAGGTGGGATCGCCGTTGGGCGCCGGGATCGAGTACCAGCGCCACACTTGCTCCCCGCTCACCGCGTTGTAGGCGGTGACGTGGCCGCGGATGCCGTACTCGCCGCCGGAGACGCCGACGATCACGTTGTCGCCGATGATCAGCGGGGCGTGGGTGATGCTGTAGCCGAAGGCGGGATCCGCGACTTCCTTGTCCCACATGACCTTGCCGTCCTTGGCGTCGAGGGCGACGAGGTGGGCGTCCAGGGTGCCCATGTAGACGTGGGCGCCGCCGTGGATGGCGACCCCGCGGTTGTTGGGGCCGCAACAGAAGATGGTGGTGCCGAGCTTATGCTCGTAGCGCCAGAGCTCCTTCTTGGTGTTGAGATCGTACGCCATCGCCGTGTTGTACGGGGTGGTGACGTACATGACCCCGTTGCTCACGATGGGCGTATTCTCGAAGGAGCCGAGCTTGGCGATGCCGGTCTGGAAGATCATCCGCGGCACCAGGCCCGACACATTCTTGGCCGTGATCTGTTTGAGCGACGAGTAACGCTGATTCCAGTCGTTCCCGCCGTATGTGGTCCAGTCGCCGCTTTGCGCCAGCGCGGGGGCCGCCAGGGCGGCCAGTAGGACAGGGGATACCCACCAACGGAACCTCATCGTCATAGGCACTCTCCCTCCTCAGGGATCGGGATGCCTGGGCCGCCGCCCGTGGGCAGCGGGGTGCCCGGCACAACCCGGATGGGTGGCTCGAGCGGACCTTCGATGAGCCGGACGGGGCACCGAGCCCGCGCGTCCGCGTGCATGCTGTGTCAGTAGCGCGGCCGGGGGGCCGCAGGGCGCCGCAGGGCGCCGGAATGGTGAAACGGAGTGCTAAGTGCTTGAATGGCTTACAATCTGGTCCCTGCCGCGCGGGCGTCAAGTCCCTGAAAAGACGACACTTCGGCCTTGCCGGCGTGGAAAAACTCGGCAAGGCCATGAAGTGCAAACGTTTGCGCGCCAAAGTCGCGTCCTCTCCCCGGCGGCGCCGGGCTACTCGAACAGCGCCGCTGCCTTCTGCAACGTCGTCCAGATGCCCCAAAGTAGGGGAATGCCGACCAGCAGCCACGCCACGGCCACCAGCCCCCACTGGCCGGGATGGGCGTACCCGGGCCCGGGATTCTCTTGTGCCATACCCGATCACCTCTCCTCTCGCCTGGAGGACCGGCGCATCAATATTCGGTCGGCGGTTTCTTTATGCAACCTCAGTGGGCTGCCGCCGGGGCCCGCTCCCGGGCCAGCTGGTCCTCGGACATGTAGTGCCGCTCCGCCACGGGACGGACCGAGAGGTTGCAGAAGAAGCCGATCACCAGCAGCCCGGCCATCAAATACATCGTGACATTATAGGCCTGGGCCGCCGGCACCCCGTGCTGGATCTGGTACTCCCGGATGTAGTTCACCAGCACCGGTCCGGCCACGCCCGCCGCTGACCAGGCGGTGAGCAGCCGCCCGTGGATGGCGCCGACGAACTGGGTGCCGAACAGGTCGGACAGGTACGCCGGGATCGTGGCGAACCCGCCGCCGTACATGGTGATGATCAGCGCCGCGGCGGCGACGAAGAGGATCACGCTCCCGATTCGGCCGGCGAACGGGAGGGTGACGTAGAGCAGCGGCCCCAGCGTGAAGAAGGCCCCATAGGTCCGCTTGCGCCCGATCCGGTCGGACAGGGACGACCAGCCGAACCGCCCCGCCATGTTGAACAGGCTGAGCAAGCCGACGAAGCCGGCGGCGGCGCTCGCCGCGACCCGACCCTTGAACATCTCCTGGATCATCGGCGAAGCCTGCTCCAGAATCCCGATGCCCGCGCTCACGTTGAGGAAGAGCACGGCCCATAGCAGCCCGAACTGGGGAGTCTTCCAGGCCACGTCCACGTGCACGTGACGGAGGGTGATCAGGGGTGGCCGGAGTGTGGCGTGCTCAACGGTGAGCGCCCGGCTGCGCCGCACCGGGGGTGGCACGGTGAATCCGGGGGGCGGGACCCGGAACAGGAAAGCGCCGGCCATCATCGCGACGAAGTAGATGAGGCCCATCGTCACGAATGTCTGAACCACGCCGACCGACGTCGGAGTCGCGTAGTGCTTCATCAGCAGGTCCGCCAGCGGTGCGCCGATCAAGGCGCCCCCGCCGAACCCCATGATCGCCATGCCCGTGGCCATACCCCGTCGGTCAGGGAACCACTTGATCAGGGTGGAGACCGGAGTGATGTAGCCAAGGCCGAGACCGCAGCCCCCGAGCACGCCGTACCCGAGATAGAGCAGCCAGATGTTGTGGAGGCGGACGCCGGCGGCCGAGACGAGGAAGCCGCCGGCCCAGCATACCGCCGCGACCACCCCGCTCTTCCGGGGGCCGGCCCGCTCGAGCCAGCGGCCGAACAGGGCGGCGGAGAGTCCCAGGAACACGATGGCGATGGTGAAGATCCAAGCCAGCTCGGGCTGGCTCCAGTCGCCCGGGGCCGGCTGGCTGATGCCGATGGCCTTGGTGAGCGGCAGCTTGAACACGCTGAACGCGTAGGCCTGGCCGATAGAGAGGTGGATGGCCAGAGCGGCGGGTGGAACCAGCCAGCGGTTGAACCCCGGCCCGGCCACGATCCGCTCCCGCGTTAAGAATCCTGCCATGCTCGGAAACTCCGTGATTAGGTTTCGCCGGTGGCCAACCCGTTGCAACGTACCCGCGACCGGAGGACCGGGCCAGAGTGAGATTCCGCACGATGGCGGCACTGGCCGCCGGACTGATCATGGGGAGCGCGCGCGCACGGGTAGCCTTGGCGCAGAGCGCCGCCCCCGGGTGGATCGCGGTGGACAGCGCGGCCCGTACGGTGACGATCGTGCTGGAGGTTACCCATGCGGCGGGTGCGCCCTCGGCGCTGCTCAATGGCTTTCGGGAAGGTGCCGCTCAGGTCGTGGTGCCGCTCGGCTGGACCGTGATCTGGGATTGGCGCAACGCCGACTCGACCTCGCCGCACAGTCTGGTGGTGATGCAGGAGCGGGAAAAAATCCCCCCCGAGGGCGGCCGACCGCCATTCACCAACGCGATGACCAAGTCCCTGAGCGCGGGGCTCGCGGCCGGCCAGAGCGATCACACCAGCTTCGAGGCCGATCAGGTGGGGTGGTACTGGCTGCTCTGCGGCGTCCCGGGCCACGCCCTCCAGGGCGAGTGGCTG
>DATCWW010000256.1:0-14057 GCA_036566145.1 Gemmatimonadales bacterium | reverse complement strand
TGGCGCGCCCGGAGGCGATCCTGCTGCGGTGCTCTTCGATGCCGCGGACGCCGCCGCAGCGCGCGGTGTGGACACTGTCCTGGTTGACACCGCGGGACGCCTGCATACCCAGGAGGGGCTGATGGAGGAACTCCGGAAGGTGGCGCGGGTGGCGGGCCGCCGGGTTGACGGAGCGCCGCACGAAGCGTTGCTGGTGCTGGATGGGACCGTGGGGCAGAACGCCATCCAGCAGGGCCGCCTCTTTGGGGAGGCGGTGAGCCCCACCGGCATCATCGTCACCAAGCTGGACGGGAGCGCGCGTGGCGGCGCGGTCACCGCGCTCCGCCGCGAGCTGGGGCTGCCGATCCGCTTTCTCGGCGTGGGGGAGCAGCTCGACGACCTTCAGCCCTTCGATCCTGAGCGATTCGCGCAGCATCTGTTGGCCGAGTCCGCCTAGTGAGCGGGCATTGTGCCCAGTGAACACGAAGCCCACGAAGGACACGGAGCCATCTTCGTGTCCTTCGTGCCTTCGTGGTGAACGGCCGCACAATGTACGCGAGATGAGACCATGCCAAAATCGCGGCCAGCGAGGGACGTGACGGTCCGGCCGGGCGCCCTCCGGCTGGACATGGCCGTCAAGTTCCTCAAGGGCGTCGGCGAGCGCCGGGCGGAGCAGCTCGAGCGGCTCGGCATCCGCACCGCCCGCGATCTCCTCTGGCACCTCCCGCACCGCTACGTGGACGCGTCCTCGGTGACGCCCCTGGCCCGGGCCGAGATCGGCCAGGAGGTCGCCTGCGTGGGCCGGGTGGTGGCGAAGGGCGTGGTACCCACCCGGCGGGGACTCCGGATCTTCCATGCGGTGCTGCGCGACGACAGCGGGGTGCTGGAATGCGTTTGGCCGGGGCAGGCATTTCTGGACCGGAGCATCGCCGTCGGCCAGACCCTCCTGGTGAGCGGCCCGGTCCGCTTCTATCACGGCCGCCAGCTCGCGCCGCGCGAATACGTGGTGCTCTCGGATGGCGAGGGCGAGGACCCGCTGGCGGCCGGACGGGTTCTGCCGGTGTATCCCGCCACCGAGGGCCTGAGTCACAAGATCATCCGCTCGCTCATCGATCGGCATCTCGACCCGCTGATGGCCCTCGTCGAGGACGCGGTCCCGCCGGCGGTCCGGGCCGAAGCGGGCCTCATGCCGCTGGCCGAGGCGCTCCGATCGGTGCACCGCCCGGAGTACGCCGTGCAGGCGGAGGCCGGCCGGCGGCGTCTGGCGTTCGACGAGCTGCTGGACCTGCAGCTGATGCTGATCCGCGCGCGTGCCGTGGCCAAACGGCAGCGCTCCGGCGTCGCCTTTACCCTCCGGCGCGACCTCACCAGCCGGCTCAAGGCGGCGCTCCCCTGGGAGCTCACCGGCGACCAGGCGCGCGCCCTGCGCGAGATCACCGGCGACATGACCGCGCCCGACCGGATGCACCGCCTCCTCATGGGCGACGTGGGAACCGGCAAGACCGTCGTAGCCCTGTTCGCCATGCTGCTCGCGGTGGAGAACGACTTCCAGGCCGCCCTCATGGCTCCGACCGAGCTGCTGGCGGAGCAGCACGCGGAGACCCTGACCCGCCTGTTGGAGCCGCTCGAGCTCCGGCCGGAGCTGCTCCAGGGCCGGCAGTCGGCGAGCCAGAAGGCGGCGATCCGCGCCCGGCTGGCCGACGGCGCCGCCCGCCTGGTGGTCGGCACGCACGCCCTGATGCAGGAGAGCGTGTCGTTTCGCCGACTGGGCCTCGCGGTGATCGACGAGCAGCACCGCTTCGGCGTCGAGCAGCGGGCAGCCCTGATCGGGAAGGGTGCCGCTCCGGACGTCCTGCTGCTCACCGCGACGCCGATTCCGCGGTCCCTGGCCCTGACCCTTTATGGCGACCTCGACGTGTCCACCCTGCGGGAGCGGCCGCCGGGGCGGGGCAGCGTCCGGACCGCCGTGCGTGGGGCGGGGCAGCGGGATCGGGTGCTCGAGTTCGTGCGGACCGAGTGCGCCGGCGGCCGCCAGGCCTACGTGGTGCTCCCCGTGATCGAGGAATCGGAGCGCGCCGACCTCCGGGCGGCCACCGGCATGGCCGACGCGCTGGCCGCCCGCTGGCCCGACCTACGCGTCGCGCTGGTGCACGGGCGGCTCAAGCCGGAGGAGCGTGACGGGGTCATGCGTCGTTTCCGCGCCGGCGAGATCCACGTCCTGGTTGCGACGACGGTGATCGAGGTAGGGATCGACGTGCCCAACGCCACCGTCATGGTGATCGAGCACCCGGATCGGTTCGGGCTCGCGCAGCTGCACCAGCTCCGGGGTCGAATCGGGCGCGGCGCCGGGGAGAGCTACTGCATTCTCCTGGCCGACGCGGAGCCGCCACCCCGGCTCACCGCCTTTGCCGCGACGACGGACGGGTTCCGGATCGCGGAGCTGGATCTGGAGGAGCGCGGGATGGGCGACCTGATCGGCGCTCGCCAATCGGGCGGAGTCGAGGTGCGACACGCTCGGTTGCCGGCGGATGCCGACCTGTTGCAGCAGGCCCGGGAGATCGCCGGCCGGCTCATCGCCACCGACCCGGCCCTGCAGCGTCCCGATCACCAGCGGCTTCGGGAGCGGGCGGTGAGTCGCTATCCCAGGGCGGTCGAGCTGTTCCGCACCGGCTGACCGGCGAGCGCCGTTCAGGCGATGTCCTACCAGGCAATCCGCAGTCCGATCCCCGTCCCACGCTTCAGGCTTCGCACTTCCGGCTCGAACGGGATGTTGTCCGGCTTGTCGGTGTGGCGGGTGAGCTCCCAGACGAACATGGTCGCGGAGGCGACGAGTGCCGTCTCGCCCACGATGAGCCAGGTCCTGGTCTCGCGGTCGTAGTGCAGCGAGGTCTGGTACAACGACTCGATCTGGGGATTCAGATAAGTGCCGTCGGGCCCCAGGTCGCAGCGGTCGAAGTCCTCGAAGCACAGGTCTTCGAGCGTGTTGAAGGCGTCGTCGGCGTTCTGGTGACTCTCGGCGGCGAGCAGGTTGAACCCCACGGCGCCCGCGGCGAGGAGCCACTTGCCGTACCGGACCAGCGGGGGCGAGTCCTGCGCGGCGGCGCCCGCGGGCGCCGCCACCAGGCCGAAGACCAGGAGCGCGGCGAGCCGGGTCATCGGCGGTACCGGTGCAGGTCGCCTTTGCCACCCACCACCACCATGCCGTCATCGAGCGGCAGGGGACCGAGCTCGATGGGCCGCCAGAGGGTGATCCGCCACCGCTCCGTCCCGTTGGGTTCGAGCGCCCGGATCGTCCCGTCCGCGCCGCCCAGCAGGATGAGACCGTGGACGATGGTGACCGGCGCGGTGATCGGCCAGTCGAGCTCCACGATGCGCTCCGCCCTGGCCGGCGTGCCGGGGAGCACCCGGTAGAGGGTGCCCCGGCGGGTCGCGGCATACACGGTATCGCCCGCGACCGCGGGGCTGTCCATCACCGGAGCGTCCAGCCGGACCTTCCACCGCGTGGTCAGCGAATCGGGATCGATGGCCAGCACCAGCGAATCCGCGGTACCGGCCACGAGCGCGTCGCGCATCCGGATCCAGGGCGACACCACCGGACCGGGCGCGCGCACGCGCCGCCGGACGGCGCCGTCGCCGGTCGCGATGCGGAACAGGGTGTCGGGCGTCGCCAGCAATACCTCCCCCGAGTCCAGCGGAACCGGTGCGATGAACGCCACCCCCGTGTGCCGGCGCCAGTGTCGGGCGCCGGTCTTGGGGTCCAGACCGAGGAGCTCGCCCCGCTGATTCGCCACCAGAAGCACCCGATCGACCATGGTGAGCGGCACCGACACGAAGCCAACGTTGACGCGCCAGAAACGCTGCCCGTTGCTCCGGTCCAGTGCGTTGACCCGCCCTTCCGGCCGAGTGCTCGCCGCATACACGGTGTCACCCGAGACGAGCACCCCGCCCGCGACGATCCCGATGAGCCGGCTCGACCACTTGACGGCGCCGCTCTCGACATCCACCGCGTACACCTTCCGATCCACCCCTCCGCCGTACAGGGTCCCCTGGTCGAGGGTAAGCTCGCCGGTGAAGCGCCGGCCCGCCCGGCTGGACCAGACCTGGGCCGGTGCGTTGGCCGAACCGGTCGACGGCGGCGGGGTGTTCGGGGGCGGCGGGGCGTGGAAGCATGCCGCGTTGACGCTCCCCAGGAGGAGGACTAGACTCAACGCTCCGTGAGTCACCCCTCTCCGTCCAGCGATCGAGGCATGTCGGCGACCCAGATCGGCGCATTGCGGGCACACGTCGGCGCGTCGGTGACGGTCCGCGGCTGGGTCGTGACGACCCGGTCGAGCGGGAAGATCGCGTTCGTGGTGCTGCGCGACGGATCGGGCGTGGTGCAAGGGGTGCTGTCCAAGAAGGAAGTGGCCGACGACGTGTGGCAGCGCTTCGGAGCCCTGAGCCACGAAGCGAGCGTGGCGCTCACCGGCACGGTGCGGGAGGAGCCCAGGTCGCCGGGCGGTTACGAGCTGGCCCTCAGCGGCCTCGAGCTGCTCGGCACCAGTCCGGACTTCCCGATCACCCCCAAAGAGCATGGGACGACCTACCTCTTCGAGCATAGACACCTGTGGCTCCGCAGCCGCCGCCAGGTGGCGATCGCGCGGGTGCGGCACGAAGTCGAGCAGGCCATCCGGGACTTCTTTTACCAGGAGGGATTCACCCTGGTGGACACGCCGATCCTGACCGGCGCCATCGGGGAGGAGGCGGGCAACCTCTTCGCCACCGACTATTTCGACCTGGGCAAGGCCTACCTGGCCCAGACCGGGCAGCTCTACGTCGAGGCCGCGGCGGCGGCCCTCGGCAAGGTGTACTGCTTCGGTCCCACCTTCCGGGCCGAGAAATCGAAGACCCGTC
Source organism: Gemmatimonadales bacterium (assembly GCA_036566145.1). Taxonomy (GTDB): domain Bacteria; phylum Gemmatimonadota; class Gemmatimonadetes; order Gemmatimonadales; family GWC2-71-9; genus CAVVWJ01. The sequence continues at coordinate 9,185 of DATCWW010000256.1, read as the reverse complement.
GGCACCTCACCGAGTTCTGGATGGTGGAGCCCGAGGTGGCCTTCAACGACTCCGACGCGAACATGCGACTCCAGGAGGCGTTCGTCAGCTACGTGGTGGCCCGGGCGCTCGACCGCCGCAAGGAAGAATTGAACGAGCTGGAGCGCGACACCTCGCCACTCGAGCGGGTGCGCCTGCCGTTCCCCCGAATCTCCTACACCGATGCCGTCGCCCGGCTCAACCAGCTCGGCTCGGACATCACCTGGGGCGCCGACCTCGGCGGCGACGACGAGACCCTCCTGGCCCGGGAGTACGATCGGCCCGTGTTCGTGTTCAATTACCCGAGGGAGGTGAAGGCCTTCTACATGAAGGAGAACCCCGCCGATCCCCGGACGGTGCTCAACAACGATTGCCTGGCGCCCGAAGGCTACGGCGAGATCATCGGGGGATCGCAGCGCGAGGACGACTATGATAAGCTCCTCGCCCGCATCGGAGACCAGGGACTCGATCCCGAAGCCTACCGCTGGTACCTCGACCTGCGGCGGTACGGCACCTTCGTGCACTCCGGCTTCGGCCTCGGTGTGGAGCGGACCGTCGCCTGGATCTGCGGGTTGGCTCATATCCGGGAGGCCATCGCCTTTCCCCGTCAGATCCACCGGTTGTACCCGTAGGATCTACTCGCCGGCTTTCACCTCGTCCCACAGCGCGTCCAATCGCTCGATCCCGGCCCCGGCCAGGTCGATGCCGCGCGCCTCGGCAAGGGCCTCGACCTGTTCGAACCGCTCCCGGAACTTCCTGTTGGCCCGGTCGAGTGCGATGCCCGGTTCGACGCCCGCCCTGCGGGACAGATTCACCACCGTGAAGAGCAAGTCGCCGATCTCGTCGATCAGGCGGTCGCTCGGGGCCGCACGTGGCGCGTTGGGATCCACCGACTCCGCGTCGGTCGCCTCGACGGGCTCCCGCCCCAGCTCCTGCTCGACCTCCGCCAGCTCCTCGCGCATTTTCGCCAGCGGTCCTCGCACGTCGGGCCAGTCGAACCCGACAGCGGCGGCCCGTTCCTGCAACCGATAGGCCCGGAGCAGGGGCTGCAGAGTCGGCACGAGTCCGTCGAGGGTCCGACCTCGACGCTCGCGCCGCTTGATCCGCTCCCACGGCTCCGCCGTACCCAGGTCGAAGAGATGGGGATGGCGCCGCCGCATCTTGGCCTCGAGCTCGTCGGCCACCCGATCGGCGGTGAATTCGCCGCGCTCCTCGGCGATCACGAGCTGAAATGCCAGGTTGAGGAGAACGTCGCCGAGCTCGCCTCGAATGTCGTCGGCGTCACCGTGCCCGATGGCGTGGTCCAGCTCGAGCACCTCTTCCACCAGATACGGGCGCAGGGTTTCCCGGGTCTGGGCCCGGTCCCACGGGCAGCGCGCGCGGAGGTCGCGCACCATCGCTAAGGTACGTCCAAGCGCTGAATTGTCTTGCATTTATCTCCCCTGCCCGGTAACATTCGCGCCGGCTCGACCATGACCTCCTCTCCCGACACCGCCCGGGCCTGGGTCGATATCGACCTGGACGCGCTGGTGGCGAACGCGCGTGCGGTCGTCGCCGCCTGCGGCAGCCGGTTGCTGCCGATGCTCAAAGCTAACGGCTACGGTCTCGGTGCCGTGCCGGTGGCGCGCGCGCTCGAGCCGCTGGACCCCTGGGGCTTCGGGATTGCGACACCCGAGGAAGGCGCCGCGCTCCGGGCCCAGGGGATCACCCGCCCCCTCCTGCTCACCAGTCCGCTGGCTCCGGAATGGATCGGGCCCTGCCTCGAGCTGGGGCTGCGTCCCGCGATCGGCGACCCCGTGTCCCTTCGAGCCTGGCTTGCCCGAGGCGACCATCCGTTCCACCTCGAGATCGACACCGGGATGGCGCGTGCCGGCGTCCGCTGGGACGACGAGTCGGCCCTCGCCGACGTGGCCGGGCAGCTCGAGCGGGCCGGAGGATGGGAAGGGGTCTTCACCCACTTTCATTCGGCGGATACGGACCCGCCGTCCGCAGCGGAGCAGTGGCGCCGCTTCCAGGCGACCCTCGAGCGATTGCCTCGGCGCCCGGCCCTCACCCATGCGGCGAACAGCGCCGCTGCACTCCAGGGCCGATGTTACGCCGCCGACCTGGTCCGGCCGGGGATCTTCCTGTACGGCGGCGGCGCCGGTGGCCCCACGCCCCGGCCAGTGGCCACGCTCCGGGCCCGGGTCGTGGCGATTCGTACGCTCGAGGCCGGCGACAGCGTGAGCTACGACGCGACCTGGAAGGCGCCTCACCGGTGCACCATCGCGACCTTGGGCATCGGCTACGCGGACGGGGTGCCGCGCGCCACCAGCCTGGCGGACCCCGAGCCTCGCCTGGTCGAGTTGGGGCAGGGACTCGCGCCGCTGGTGGGCCGCGTGACCATGGACATGTGCATGGTGGCGGTGGACGACCTTCCGGTCTCGGTCGGGGACGTGGCCACGATCTTCGGCGGACGCGTCTCGCTCGACGCGCAGGCACGGGCTGCCGGCACCATCTCCTATGAATTGTTGACGGCCCTGGGCCCACGGGTGGTCCGGCGCTACAAGGGGGCCGCCTGAATTCCCATTTCGCCTCGCTGGTGCTGGGCCTGGCCCATCAGGCAGAGGCGGCGTTGCAGGGTCAGCTGCCGCCCGGCGCAGAGGGCGCGGTCGATGGGCGCGTGGTGGCGCAGACCCTCATCGACACCTTGGGCATGCTGGCCGACAAGACGGCCGGTCGGCTGGAGCCGGACGAGAGTCGGCTACTGGACCAGACCCTCACCGCCCTCCGCTTCCGCTTCGTGCAGACGATGCCGCGCTCCTGATGCGACGCGCCGCCATCATCGTCCTCGACGGGCTCGGCATCGGGCCGGCCCCGGACACCGATCGCTATGGCGACGCCGGCAGCGACACCCTGGGCAACGTGGCCCGCACGGTCGGCGGACTTCACCTGCCGCAGCTCGCCGCGCTCGGCCTGGGACACTGCGCCGCCTTGACTGGGATGCCGGCCGTCCCCGAGCCGCGCGCAGCGCACGGGATCTGCGAGCCCCGGAGCGCCGGGAAGGACAGCACCACCGGGCACTGGGAGATCTGCGGACTGGTCCTCGACACGCCCTTCCCGACCTACCCCGACGGCTTCCCGGAATCGATCATCGCCGAGTTCGCCCGGCGGACCGGACGCGGCGTCCTGGGCAACCGGGCCGCGTCGGGCACCGCGATTCTGGACGCCCTGGGCGAGGAGCACCAGCGTACGGGCAGCTGGATCGTCTACACCTCGGCGGACAGCGTCTTTCAGGTCGCGGCGCACGAGGAGACGGTGCCGACAGCCGAGCTTTATGCGGCATGTGCCGCCGCGCGGGAGGTGCTGCAGGGAGAGCACGGAGTCTCGCGGGTGATCGCACGGCCGTTCCGCGGCCGGCGCGGCGCTTGGGTCCGCACGGCCGGCCGGAAGGACTACAGCCTGCCGCCCCCCGGTCCGACCCTGCTCGACCGGCTGGCCGAACGCCACGTTCCGCGAGTCGGCGTGGGCAAGGTGGATGACCTCTTTGCGGGCCGCGGGATCAACAGCATCCATACCGCGACCAACGCCGAGGCATACGCGTCGATCGAGGGCGCTCTGCGGTCGATGCATCGGGGACTCCTGCTGGCCAATGTGATCGAGTTCGACCAGACCTGGGGCCACCGGAACGACGTCGCCGGGTTCCACGCCGGCCTCCGCGAGCTCGACCAGATGCTGCCCAGGCTCCTCGCGCCAGTTCGGGAGGAGGACCTCGTTATCTTTACCGCCGATCACGGCAACGACCCCACCACCCCGTCGACCGATCACTCGCGCGAGGTGGTCCCTCTGCTGGTCACGGGGCCGCGGGTCCGGCCCTCCGCCCTGGGGCGGCGGGCCACGTTCGCCGACATCGGCCAGACCGTGGCCGAGTTCCTGGAGGTGCCGCCGCTGTCGGCCGGCACCTCGTTCCTGTCCGAGGTGTGGCGTGACTGATCCGCTGGTGACCGCAGCGCGGGCCGCGCAGGCGCGCGCCTATGCGCCCTACTCCAATTTCCGGGTCGGTGCCGCGCTCGAGGGCGAGGACGGCGCGGTGTACGCCGGGTGCAACGTGGAGAACGCCTCCTACGGCCTCACCATCTGTGCCGAGCGGGCGGCGGTCTGCGCCGCGGTCGGCGCGGGCACTCGGCGGCTGCGCCGGGCTGTGGTGGTGAGCGACATCGATCCGCCGGCGGCGCCCTGCGGGGCGTGCCGCCAGGTCCTCTCCGAGTTCGGGCCGGCGCTCCGGGTGGACGCGTACGGTCCGAGCAGCCGCGCGAGCTGGACGATCGCGGAGCTTCTTCCTGCGGCCTTCGGACCGGAGCAGCTCCGGTGACGGCGCAGATGAGGCGGGGTGCCGGCCGGCTCGTCGCGCTGGCCGGAGCGCTGGTGCTGGTCGCGGCGCTCGCCGCGGGGTGCCAGGAGGAGCTGACGTCGCCCGGGCAGTGCCCGCAGCTCTGCCCCGGCGGCGACGTCCGGACGCTCGACATCGTGCTCACCCCCACGGTGGGACGCGACAGCACCTACACCGGGTACGTGAACCGGGGCGACGGGGTGGCCCTGCTGGTTTCCAACGGCTTCGCCGTCTCGGAGAATCGGGCGGCCTACCGGATCTCCCCCCGGCCCGACTCGATCGAGGTCCGCGACACCAATCGGACCTACACGGTGGACTCGGTCGCCCTCACCCTCACCGTCCTCGCGCGCGACACGCTGGTGAACGGGCTCAAGCTGGTCCTCTACCGGATCTCCGACACCCTCAACGCGACCGCGACCTTTCCCAGCCTCGACGCGCAGCTGATCCCGGAGAACGTGATCGACACCCTCGTGGTGCCCGATACCATGAACACCGGGACGGTCCGGGCGGTATTGAGCGGGGCCGATCTGGCCAAGGTAGACCTGCCTCTCGCGGGCAACGGCATCCTGGCGCTCGGCGTGTCCATGGTGGCCGACCAGCCCACCGGAGTCCGGATCGGGTCGGCGCGGGCCGGCGCCGGGGCCACTTTCACCAGCTACGTCACGGTGGACGTGGACGACACCACGACCTCGGTGCGGAAGCAGGCTCTGGCGCTCACGCCCACGTTCAACACTTTCGTCACCCAGACGCCGCTGCTGCCCGACCCCAGGTTCCTCACGGTAGGCGGTGATTCGTCCTCCCGCGCGCTGCTCCGGTTCGCCCTGCCGGCCGAAGTCGCCGAATCGGCCAACATCGTCCGGGCGACGCTCGACCTCGTGCCCCGGACCGCGACCCCCGGGCTTCCGGGTGACATCGCGATCCTGGAGGGCCGGGCGGTGCTCGCGGACCTCGGGGCCAAGTCACCGGTCAGCAGCGATGTCCGGTTCATCGTGGACGACACGCTCGAGGTCGGCAGCAGCGGTGCGGTGAGCCTGGACATGACCCGCATCGTGCAGCTCTGGCAGGCGTCCACAACCGCGCCCGACGCGATCTTCCTGAGCCTTCTGCCCGAGGCCTCCACCTTCACCCGGGGGGAGTTCGGCTCAACCCGCTCCGATCCGACCCTGACGCCATCAACCACCGAACCGGTGGCGGCACCCCGTCTCCGGATCACCTATCAGCGTCCCTTCCCGTTCGAGAAACCCTGAGTGCGGCGCTCTCTCGCGGTTCTGATCCTGCTGGTGATGCCCGCCGCGGCGGCGGCACAGTCCTCGCAGCTCAGCGCGCGGGGACTGGGCCAGCCGGGGCGGTGGCTCTCCACGCGCTCGACGGCGACCGGCGGTGCCTTCGGGATGTTCGATCCCGGATCGAGCCTCAATCCCGCCAGCCTCGGCGGGGCGCAGACTCTCACTGCCTCCTTCATGGGGCTGCAGGACTTCCGCAACGTGGAGAACCCGAGCGGCACGGCCTCGCTCCGGGACAATCGCTTTCCGCTGGTGAGCGTCGCCGGGCCCGCCCGGCGCATGCCGCTCGTGCTCGGGCTGAGCTACTCCAACTATGCGGACCGGGATTTCTCCTTCGCCACCGTGGATACCCTCGATCCGCGCGGCACGCCGGTGCAGGTGTTCGATACCCTGTCGTCGCGCGGCGGCATCAGCGACTTCCGGGTCGCGGGCGCCTACCGCCTCTCCCGGACCACCCTGGGTGGCGGCTTTCATATCCTCACCGGCTCCAATCGCCTCGAGTCTCGGCGAAGCTTTCAGGAGGGAACGTACCTGCCGCTCACCGAGAAGGCCGAGGTGTCGTACGGCGGCGTGGGGGCCTCGGTCGGGCTGATCCACGAGATGTCGTCGAGATTCTCCGTGGCGTTGCTGGCGCGCACCGATGCTCACCTCGACGTGGACCGGGACTCGACCCGGGTCGGGGAGATCGATCTCCCATACACCCTGGGCGCGGCGGCGAGGATCCAGTTCTCCTCCCGTCTCGCGCTGGCGGCACAGGGGGTCTACCGCACCTGGTCGGCCTCCAACAGCGACCTGCTCACGACCGGGGCGGTCGGGTCTGAGAACACGATCGATCTCTCCTTCGGGGGAGAGTTGCTTCCCGACATCCGGCGCCCGAACCGGCGACCGATCCGATTCGGCGGGCACTATGCGACGCTGCCGTTCCTGCTGGAGCTCGGGCAGCAACCGACCGAAGTGGGGGTTTCCGCGGGAAGCGGCATGAGCTTCGCGCAGGACCGGGGCGGCATCGACCTGGCCGCCGAGTACCTCTGGCGCTCGGCCGGGGAGTTCAAGGAGCGCGTGTTCCAGCTGTCGATCGGGGTGTCGGTCCGGCCCTGAGCCGGGCGTCCGGCTGCGGCTTTCGCTATCTTCTGCCCATGTCCAAACGGGTCTACATCGAGACCTACGGTTGCCAGATGAACGTGGCCGACTCCGAGCTGATGTTCGGTCTGCTGGGACGGGAGGGTTACGTCCGCGCCGAGGATCCGGGCGACGCGGACGTCATGCTGGTCAACACCTGCGCCGTTCGCGACAACGCCGAGCAGCGGGTGATCGGGCGGATGGGCGAGCTTCAGCGGCACAAGCGTCCCGGTGACGTGCTCGGCGTGGTGGGGTGCATGGCCCAGAGGCTGGGTCCGCGACTCCTCGAGCAGGTCCCGCGGGTGGACATCGTGGTTGGACCCGATGCCTATCGGAACCTTCCCACACTCATCGGCCTGGCCGGAGCGGGACGGCGGGTCAGCGACGTCGAGTTCCGGGAGTGGGAGCATTACGAGGACGTCCCACCGGTGCGTGAGAAAGGCCCCACCGCGTTCGTCACGGTACAGCGGGGCTGCGACTACCGCTGCACTTTCTGCATCGTGCCGCAGACCCGCGGCCCGGAGCGGAGTCGCCGGCTGAGCGAGGTCGTGCGCGAGGTCGGTGAGCTGGCGGCGGCCGGCACCACCGAGGTCACACTCCTGGGGCAAACGGTCAACTCGTATTGCGACGGCCAGCACGACTTCGCCGACCTGCTCCGGGCCGTCGGAGCGGTGGAGGGGGTGCGGCGGGTGCGCTTCACCAGCCCCTATCCGACCGACTTCTCGGACCGGGTGGCGGAGGCCATGGCCGATACGCCGGCGGTGTGCGAGCACGTCCACCTGCCGGTGCAGAGCGGCTCCAACGCGGTGCTGCGCCGCATGCTGAGGCGCTACACCCGCGAGGTCTACCTCGAGGTGGTCGAGCGCCTCAGGCAAGCCGTCCCGGGCATCACCTTCTCCACCGACATCATCGTCGGCTTCCCCGGCGAGACGGAGGCCCAGTTCGCCGAGACACTGAGCCTGGTGGCCGATGCCGATTTCGACGACGCCTACACCTTCAAATACTCGGTTCGGGAGGGCACGCCCGCCGTGCGGCTCAGGGACCACGTTGCCGCCGAGGTGGCGTCGGAACGGCTGGAGCGGCTCATCGAGGCGGTCCGCGCCAATGCGCGCCGTAAGAACGTGGCCCGGGTGGGCCAGGTGCACGAGGTGCTGGTGGAGCGGCCGGCCCGGCGGGGCGGGCTCATGCTCGCCCGCAGCCGGACCAATCATCTGGTGCTGCTCGATCTCCCGGCCGACGCCGTGGGGCGCTACTACGACGTCCGGCTCACCGGCACGACCGGTTCCACCTTCACCGGCGCGGTGGTCACGCCCGAACTGGCGGTCCTGTGATCCGCAATCTGGCCGAGGAGCATGTCCTCGCCGCCTACGAAGCGTTGCGGGCGCACTTCCCCGATTTCTGTGGGTGCGAGGTGTGCCGCGACGATGCCATGGTGTACGCGCTCAACCGGGTTCCGCCACGGTACGTGTCCAGCCCCACCGGGTCGGTGGTCACCGAGATCAACCTGGAAAAAGAGCAGAGTCGGGCGCCGATCGACGTGGCCATGATGGAATCCCTCCGCAAGATCTCCGCGGCGCCGCGATGCGGCAGGAAGAGCCGAAGTCCTTCCTGAGGCGCGGCCGGTGAAGCCGCGACCCTCCATTCTGCTGACGGCGTGCTACGGGGCCGGTCTCGCGACCGGCCTTCTGCATTTCGGGGGTCCGCTCGGCGTGTCGGCGGTCAGCACGGCGTTGGCACTGACCCGCCACCCGACTGCTCTGGTGGGGGTCGGCGCCGTGCTCGTCGGCCGCGTACATGCGGAGCTGGCCTTGTCCGCCGACCCGCAGCGTTGTGGCGCGGGGTGGGTGGCTGGCACGCTTCGGCTCCGTGTCCGGGTGCTGGAGCCAGTGTCGGCGGACGGTGGGGTTACCACGCTACGACCGCTCGTCTCCTGTCGAGGCGTCATCTCGTCTCGATGGCCCGCCGGCGCAGCGGCCCGGGCGGGGGACGAAAGCGAGGTCGAGGGCCGGTGGGTGCCGCGCGCGGGGCGGGGTGGACGCCCGGAAGGAACCCTCGCCGTCGCTCGGGTCGGCCGAGCGCGCGCGGCACCTGGCCTCGCCGACCGGATTCGCAACCTGCTCGGCGCGGCCGGCGCGGCCTTGTATGGCAGCCGCGCGGGAATGGTGAGCGCGCTGGTGCTCGGCGGCCGAGGCGGCATCACACCTGACCTGCAGGATCGCTTCGGGCAGAGCGGACTGGTGCACCTGCTCTCCATCTCGGGGTTTCACGTCGGCCTGATCACCGCGTGGGTATACCTCCTCGCCCGGCTGCTGCGGCTCGGCCGGGCGCCGGCGCTCGCGGGCGCCGCCGTGGTGGGCGCCGCATACGTCGCCTTTCTCGGTTGGCCTGCACCGGCG